>CAYMAY010000006.1:0-27472 GCA_964388555.1 uncultured Lachnospiraceae bacterium | reverse complement strand
CAACAGGAACGAAGTGTCTTCAGGCTGGTTACAGGGCGGGAAACGGAGATCCGAGGCAGGTGCCGATAGTACAGTCAACTACATTCAGATATGAGAGCAGTGAAGCACTGGGAAAGCTTTTTGATCTGGAAGAGGCGGGATATTTTTATACACGTCTTCAGAATCCGACAAATGATCTTGTTGCTTCAAAGATAGCAGCTCTCGAGGGCGGCACGGCAGCAATGCTCACATCATCAGGTCAGGCAGCAAATTTCTTTGCCATCTTCAATATATGCGAGGCAGGCGGCCACATTGTTTCGTCATCTTCAATATACGGCGGAACCTTTAATCTTTTATCCGTTACAATGGCTAAGATGGGAATCGAAGTAACATTCGTTTCACCGGACTGTACAGAGGAAGAGCTCAATGCGGCATTCAAAGAGAATACGAAAGTTGTATTCGGCGAGACAATAGCAAATCCGGCACTTACGGTGCTTGATATAGAAAAGTTCGCGAAGGCGGCTCACGCTCACGGCGTTCCGCTTATCGTAGACAATACATTCCCGACACCCATAAACTGTCGCCCGATCGAATGGGGAGCTGATATCGTAACTCATTCAACAACGAAGTACATGGACGGTCACAGTGCGGCAGTAGGCGGAGCCATCGTAGATTCCGGCAATTTCGACTGGATGGCACATGCAGATAAATATCCGGGACTTACCCAGCCTGACGAATCATATCACGGCGTAGTTTATGCCGAGAAATTCGGAAACGGAGGCGCATTCATAACGAAGTGCACAACACAGCTCATGCGTGATATGGGATGCATTCAGTCGCCCCAGAACGCTTATATCCTGAACCTCGGTCTTGAGTCACTCAATGTCCGCATGAAGAGACACACGGAAAACGGAAAGATCGTTGCCGAGTTCTTAAGCAAGCATGACAAGGTTGAGCGTGTAAATTATTCAGGACTTGAGACAGATAAATATCATGAGCTTGAAAAGAAGTATATGCCCAACGGCGGCTGCGGAGTTATCTCCTTCGAGCTTAAGGGCGGACGTCCCACGGCTGAGAAGTTCATGAAGAGCCTTAAGATGGTTAACATCGAGACTCACGTTGCCGATGCGGTTACATGCTGCCTTAACCCTGCAACGTCAACTCATCGCCAGATGAACGACGAACAGCTTGCGGCCGCAGGAGTTCCCGCAGGTCTTGTAAGACTGTCATGCGGTCTTGAGGATGCAGAGGATATTATCGCGGATCTCGAGCAGGCTCTGGCGCAGGCGTGATATAAATTAGAGAATTCATTATACAAAACAAAAGAAGGACTGGAACAAAAAAGTTTCGGTCCTTCTTTTGTTTTGCAAATATGGAGAAAAGCTTTTTTTACAATCCGGAATACGGACAACCTATCTCTACTGTACGTCCCTCCGGATCACTAAAGAAGAAAAATGTCTGAGTGAGCCCTTTTGTTAAGGGAAGCAATATCTTGCAGCCGAGATCAGTGACCTTCCGGTACATACTGTCGATATCGTCAGTCTGAAAACTGATATGTGTGTAGCCGGCCTTGCTCCAGGCGCTCGGGACAAATGGCTGTGGGCTATTGAATTGGAAGAACTCAATCTGCGTTCCGTTGTCAGCTTCCATAAAGCATACATCTGCGGAAGTTCCGTCGGGAAGAAGGTAAAGATTCTTACAGTTGCTGCAATAGGCTTCGTCCAGGCGAAGACGTTTAAGCAATTTCATTCCGAGAAATTCATAAAATTCAATCGTTTTTTCTAAATCCATAACAGAAATTCCTGTATGTTTAAGATTTAATATACTCATTTCTAACTGTCCTTTCTTTAATAGTACGATGCACACAAAATGTATACACTAATATTAAATCACAAAAGTATATAAAGCAATAGAAAATACAAAAATAAATGCAGGAAAAATACATTACATATACGCAATATTTGCCGCAACGGATGAAATTCGCTAAAATTCAGATAGATATTTTATATAATAGTCACGAAATACTAAAAAGCAGCATTAAATTCAAAAAAATCCGTTGACATGTCAAAAAAATGGGAGTATAAAAAGGGTATGAAACATACAAGATGTATACATAAATAAAACATCGAAGAAACAGAAAGCAGAAAAGAAAACCACATCTAATAATTAAAATTTATTTTAAGAACAGGAGGAGATAAAAAATGACAAATTTACAGAAGCAGTCGCAGATCAAGAATCTTGATTTCTGGAATGATTCATGCACGAAGGCGGATCTGGAGTATGCAATAGAAAACGGAGCGGTTGGTGTAACGACGAATCCGCCACTTTATCTAAGTGCTCTTAAGACTGATATGGATCGCTGGGAGGGAGATCTTAAACAGCTGATAAAAGACAACCCCACAGATACTGATGATCAGATCGCATGGAAGATCGTTGAGAAGATCACCACATTCGGTGCAGGAATGCTTCATCCTATTTATGAAAAAACAGATGGAATGAAGGGAAAACTTTCCATGCAGGTAAACCCGAAGAATTACAGAAACGCTCAGGCTATGGTAGAACAGGCGCTTCATTTTAGTTCTCTGGCAGATAACATTCAGGTAAAGATCCCTGCTACAAAGGCCGGTATCGAGGCAATGGAAGAGGCAACATACAGAGGAGTACAGGTTAATGCAACAGTCAGCTTCACTGTTCCTCAGACATATCAGGTAGCAGAAGCAATAGAGAGAGGCTTGAAACGTCGTGAGGCAGAAGGACTTCCTATCGATCATATGACACCGGTATGTACCATAATGGTTGGCCGTCTTGACGATTACCTGAAGGACGTTATGAAGAGAGACGGACTTATGCTTGATCCGGAAATATATGAGTGGGCAGGAGTAGCGGTAGCTAAGAGAGCTTACAAGCTTTACAAGGAAAAAGGATATCGTGTTACGCTGCTGTTCGGCGCTTACAGAAACCACTTACATTGGAGCCAGATACTTGGCGAAGATACGAAGGTTACAATCGGTCATGCATGGCAGGTTAAGATTAATAACTGCTCGATAGAGGTTAAGAGCCGCATCAATGATCCGGTTAACGAAAATTATCTTAAGCAGCTGATGACGATCGAGGATTTCCGCAAAGCTTATGAGCCGGACGGCATGGTGCCTGCGGATTTCGATCATTACGGCGCTGTTATCAAGACGTTAAAAGGCTTTATGGGCAATTACGATGATCTTGTAGCTTTGGTTCGCAGCTACATGCTTGTGTAAACCGGAAGGAGTGCCAGATGAAAACACTGGAGGAATTGGGTAAGGAGTGCCGGGCGGTACTTTGTGAGAGAAGTGGAAGGATCGCACTTATTACGATCAATCGTCCGGAGGCGCTGAACGCATTAAATAATCAGGTATTGTCCGAACTGGAGGCTTTGATTCAGGCAATCGCCGCAGATAAAGAAATATACGGAGTAATCATTACGGGAACGGGTCGTGCTTTTGCAGCAGGCGCAGATATAGCCCAGATGAAGGATTACAGAGGCGAAGAGGCCAGAGCCTATGCCGGATATGCACAGAAGGTCTTCAATTCTATTGAGGATCTGGAGAAACCCGTAATAGCCGCAGTGAATGGTTACGCTTTAGGCGGCGGATGTGAATTATCGCTTAGCTGTGATATCCGCATCGCTTCCGAGAAGGCGGTGTTCGGACAGCCGGAGGTTGATCTCGGAGTTGTTCCCTGCTTCGGAGGAACGCAGAGACTGACGCGCCTGATCGGCACAGGACTCGCGAAGGAACTTATATATACGGGTCGCAAGGTAAAGGCTGACGAAGCTTTGCGTATGGGAATTGTTAACAAGGTGGTTTCAACAGATGACTTGGCATCAGAGGCAATGCAGATGATGCAGGTTATCGTTGGCAAGGCTCCGAAAGCCGTGGCTTATGCCAAAAGGGCGATCAACGCCGGAACGGACTTGGATCTGAAGAACGGTCTGGAGCTGGAGAAGGACGTAGCCGCGCTGTCCTTTGCCACAGAGGATAAGATGGAGGGCATGCGCGCATTTCTGGAAAAACGCCCTGCAAAGTTTATGAATAGATAGGAGGTCGGTCATATGTTTGAACCTTTAAAAGGTGTAAAAGTAATTGACCTGACATATTTCGTTGCCGGCCCCGGAACTGCCAGGATTCTGGCGGATTGGGGCGCGGATGTAATAAAGGTAGAGCCTCCGTTCGGGGATCCGGGCAGGGGAACCGGCGCTACGATGAGCATGCCGGCAGACAACAACTCCAACCCTTTTTACAGTGCGTATAACGCAAATAAAAAGGGAGTGGCGCTGAATCTGAAGACAGAAGAAGGAAAGTCAATCCTTGGAAAGATGTTAGACAGCGCAGACGTTTTCGTATCCAGCTATCGTACGGGAGCTTTGAAGAGACTGGGATTGGACTACGAAACACTGCATAAGCAGTATCCGCGGCTTGTTTGGGCTCAGATCAACGGCTTTGGAGATTTTGGCCCGGCAAAGGATAAACCGGGATTCGACACCGTAGCCTATTGGGCGCGCTCCGGAACCATGATGGATATACCAAATAAGGGATCGGGACCTATAAATCCACCCATCGGTTTCGGTGACGCAACAACGGCCAGCTCGCTGGCGGGAGGCATCTGTGCGGCGCTGTATCAGAGAATGAATACGAATGAGGGATGCAAGGTTATGATATCTCTCTTCTCCCAGGCAATCTGGGGCGCAAGCTGCGAGATAGCATCCACACAATATGCGGATGTATATCCTAAGTCCAGAGCACAGGATGCAACATCGCCGGTTATCAATGCTTATGAATGTTCAGACGGGGAATGGATATTCTTAAGTATTCTGGAGCCGGATCGATATAACAACATTCTCTTTAAGGCATTGGGAAGAGATGATCTGGTGGATCATCCGAAATTCGCTACAGCGGCAGCTTCCAAAGCTAATTGTCAGGAGCTGACAGAAATTCTTAACGGCGAATTTGCAAAACACACCAGAGATGAAATGGTGCAGATCCTGACGGATGTGGATATTGCCCATGAGAAGATCCAGCACTTTGAAGACGTGTGGAAGGATCCCCAGGCCATTGATAATAGATATGTGATCCCGACAAAGAATTTTGACGGAACCACAACGTGGCAGGCTGCATCGCCTATCCGATTTGCGAAAGAGGAGCCGAAGACGGTGGATGATATTGATCCTACCTTTAAGTGTCAGGCACCTAGGATCGGTCAGGATACGGTAGAAGTATTGAAGGACTACGGATACACGCAGGAAGAGATCGATGGCTTTGTTGAGAAGGGAGCAGCTGCGGTCTACACAGGCTGAATCACAGGAAAGGAAAGAAGGTTATGAAGAAAATAGCATTTATCGGCGCCGGCATCATGGGCAAGAACATGATCCGCAACCTGATGAAGGAAGGCTATGAGATGACGGTATACGATATCCGTCCGGAAGCAGTAGAGGATCTTGTTAAAGAAGGTGCTACATATTGCTCGACTCTGGCGGAAACCGCCAAAGGACAGGATGCGGTAATTACCATGGTTACTACGCCGCAGGTTGTAGAAAGCCTGTATTTCGGAGAAGGCGGAATCCTGGAGAATGCGGATACTGGAACTTATCTCATAGATATGACAACTACGGAACCCAGTCTTGAGGTAAAGATTTACGGAGAAGCTCAGAAAAAAGGACTTCATTTCATGGATGCACCGGTAACCGGCGGAGAATTCGGCGCCATTAACAAGTCTTTGTCGATTCTTGTTGGCGGAGAGAAAGCTGATTTCGATGCTTGCGAGAAATTACTCTTAGGTGTAGGAAGCGTTGTAACCTATGAAGGAGCTGTTGGCGCAGGTCAGCACACCAAAATGGGCAACCAGATAATACTTTCGGGCGTTCTGGAAGGTATATCAGAGGCTATCGCTTATGCAAGAGTGCATCAGCTGGACGGCAAGAGATTCATCGATTCCGTTGTAGGAGGAGCGGCTGCCAGCACGCAGCTCAGCCAGCAGGGAATGAACATGGAGAACGGCATGTACGAAGCAGGATTCTTTATCAAGCATTTTGTTAAGGATCTTCGTATCGCCAAGAAAGAGGCGGAAGCCAGCGGCTTGAAGCTGGAGATGGCAGGCAACGTTCTTCGTCAGTATGAGACTCTGGTTGACAAGGGCATGGAGCTTTGCGGAATGCAGGCATTGGTTCAGTATTATCTTAATGAGTATCTGGGCAAATAAAGGTAATCATATTAACAATATATAAATAAAAAAACAGGAGGAAATTAATATGCCATCAAAACATTTTATTAAAAACAATTTCTTTACAGTTCCGGAATCTCCGCAGGTATTCTTTGAGGATACTCCGGTAGGAAGAATGAAAAAAGAAGTATGGGAAATGCCTTTTGAAGAGGTAAAACGTCAGCTTACAGAGGATTATGAAATTCCGTCAGAGTCTGAGTTTGGTAAGGCAGGATGCTATATCCAGACAACGGCAAGAGCAAAACAGATCGAGAAACGCAGAAAAAATGATATAGTTATCGTTCCTATCGGTTCAACAGAGAACCACGGAATGCATGCTAACTCCGGCTTGGATACATTCCAGTGCTCAATGATAATCGAAGGTGTTCGTCGTTATACGGCGAAGAAGGGCTGTGAGGTTAACCTTGCATTCAATCCGTTAAACTATGGCGGACATCCGTATCATCACATCGGTATGCCGGGAACCATCATCATGCCTGATGATGTAGTAAAAGAGACTATTGTTGCCATGATGGCAGGTCTTTGGAACGATGGCTACAGAAAGATCATCTTAGTTAACAACCATGGACAGACTTGGAACTTAGAGGGCGCTATCCAGGAATTCTGCAAGAGATACCAGCTTCCCGGTATCTACAGATTAGTAGAATGGCATCGCGCTGTACGTGAGTTCTTTATTCCGATCGATCGTCCTAATAATCTGGAGACGCATTTTATACATGCTGATGAGGCAGAAACCTCCTGTGGTTTGCTTATGTTCAAGGATATGATCGATATGTCCCAGTGTGAAGACGGATACGGCAAGGCCCTCATGAAAGACAACGGTTACATTGACACTTCATGTGATACGCTTCGCCGTCCGGCTACCTGGGGTTACCAGCAGGGTCAGAACGCCATCGAGCTTAAAGGAACTCCTAAGGGATCTATCGGTGTTCCGTCTATATCTACAGCTGAGAAGGCTATGCGTCCTATCCTTGCAATCTGCAAGTATCTGACAATGCTTTGCGAAGATATTCTCGAGCAGTTCCCGGCAGGAACAGTTCCGCCTACAGAAGAGTTCACAATGCGTACGGCTGAGGAGATGGCTCCGTTCCTTAAAGAGCCCCTTAGCGAAGGATGGCAGCCGATAGATGCTCTTCCGCGCAGAGGCTTCTACGAGCACTTATAATTAACACGCTTATAGTTATTGTATACACACAAACCCTAATTGCACAATGAATCAAATGATCTGCGCAGTTCACGCTGTCCACCCCTTTCAACGTGAAGGGCGCAGATTAATTATATTCTAGATTTAGTGAGGATAGAACCTATGAATTTTTCGTTAACAGAACAACAGTTGGAGATTCAGAAAAAAGCCCGTGAATTTGCGCAGAAAGAACTGGCTCCCGGTGCTCAGGAGAGGGATATGACGGAAGTATTCCCCATGGATATCCTGAAGAAACTGGGTGATGCTGGGCTCATCGGAATTCAGTACCCCACACAGTACGGAGGAAAAGGACTGGATTACCTTTCATTTATTCTGACTGTGGAAGAACTCTGCAAGGTTGATTCGGCTTTTGGTATCTCATACGCAATTTCTTCTACATTTACTACCGGAATTGAATTATTCGGAAACGAGGCTCAGAAAAAGCATTGCATGCCGAAAATGTTCAGCGGCGATGCGTTAGGATGCTTTGCGTTAACAGAGCCGGGAGCAGGATCTGATGCCGGAGCAGTTAAGTCTACGGCTGTCCGTGAAGGAGATCGTTATATCCTTAACGGAAAGAAGAGATATATTACAAACAGCCCTGTTGCGGACTATTGCATGCTGATCGCCAGTACGGATCCCTCAAAGGGTTCCAAAGGCCTTTCTGCTTTCCTGGTTGATCTGAAGGAGACGCCCGGAATAAGCATCGGACATGTGGAAAATAAATGCGGAATACGTTCTGCAAAGGTAGCTGAGATAATCATGGATAACGCGGCGATACCGGTAGAACGTCTTATCGGAGAGGAAGGAAACGGATTGAGATATGCCCTTTCTGCCTTAAACGCAGGAAGACTCTCTGTGGCAGCACAGGGACTTGCGCTGGCTCAGGCTGCATATGATATCTGCAAAGCGCATTTGATAGAGAGAGAACAGTTTGGAAAGCCTCTTTATAAGAACCAGTATCTGGCATTCAGAATGGCTGACCTTGAGACAGAGATCGATATGGCTCGTCTTCTGCTCTATAAGGGAGTATGGAAACAGCAGAATGGTGAGAACTTTGCAGTGGATTCCTCGAAGGCTAAGCTGGTATGCACAAACCTTGCTATGAAGGTTACAACGGAGTGCATTCAGAGCATGGGCGGCGCAGGATATATGCGCGAAAACAACATCGAGAGGATGTTCCGTGATGCCAAGATCACCCAGATCTACGAGGGCACCAATGAGGTACAGAGACTCATTATCAGCAAGGCTATATTTAAATAAAATATCCGCCGGACGACAGAGCCTGGGCTCAAGCGGATTATGAGCGATTTATAAAGTAAGAGGCAAAATATGAAGAAGATGAAAGTTGCTTTGTTTGGAGCAGGCCAGATCGCGAAAATGCAGGCAGAGTACATATGCGAGCGTGACGACCTGGAACTTGCTTATGTTTATGATCCCAGATCCGGCCTGGCTGACGAACTTGCAGCCAGGACAGGAGCTCTGGCGCTGACAGATCCGGAACCGGCTGTTTCGGATGGCGAGGTGGAGCTGGTCTTCATCTGCACATCCACAGCCAGTCACTGCGATCTGATAAAGAGGTGCGCTCTTGCGGGAAAAAGAGTTTATTGCGAGAAACCTATTTCGGAGGATCTGCAGAGCGCCTATGAATGCGGAAAAGCCATTCGCGGCTATGAAGATAAGGTACATATCGGCTTTAACAGAAGATTCGATAAAAATAATCTTCACATCTACAATTCATTGAAAAAACGGGAATTGGGAGAGCTTGAGATGCTCTTTATATCCAGCCGTGACTGGACTCAGCTGACAGCGGAGTACCTGAAAACTTCGGGAGGAATCTTCCACGATGTAACAATTCATGATTTTGATCTTGCGGGGTATTTTTTATCGGCACAGGATGATGAGATCGTTTCAATCTATGCAGAGGGAAGCGCTCTTTTCCAGCCGACTATTATGGAACAACTGGCATCGGGGGAGAAGATAGATTACGATTCGACAATGGTTGTAATGCGCTCGAAGAAGGGAAGACTGATACATATCAATACATCCAGAAGAGCAGCATACGGATATGACCAGAGAATCGAGGCACTTTGTTCCAAGGGTATGCTGATGACTCAGAATGTCAAGCAGGACGATGTGCTGACATATACGGAAGACTACACTGAGGCAGGTGCGCCGCTTTTGCGTAATTTCATGGAACGTTACAGGGAATCTTTCCGTACGCAGCTGGCGGATTTTGTTCAGGCGGCTAAGGATGATAAGCCGGTGGTTGTCGGATTCAAGGAGGCTCTTTATCCTATGATCCTGGCGGAAAAAGCCGTAGAATCCGCGCGGGCGGGCAAGCCTGTGGAGGTTTCTTTTATATAGATGGTAAGGGGGACTGACTATGTTTAAGTTGGCATTATCAGGAACGTCGCCGAAGTTCTTTGAGAGATATGATCTGCGGGGGTTGTGCAGATTTCTGAAATCGGTAGGCGTTACGAATTTGGAGCTGGTGGATCCGAACTGCCCTCTTAAAGAGGGGGCAAAGAGAACGATGGGCTGCTGGTCTTTGGTCGACGTGGCGGCTGCCAAGGCAATCATGGAAGAAGAAGGATGCAAGAGCCCGGTGCTGCAGTTCCGCTTTGGAATGAACGCCGAACTGAGCGGGGACGTTGCCATGCATATCAGTGAATTCAAGGCCTGCATCGATGCGGCAGTAGAACTGGGAGCAGGGACTGTTCTTCACTATCTGAGCTATTCCGTATTCAAGGATCTGGATATGGATCTGGTGCATAAATACCTTGATGAGCCTCTGGCTTACGCGAAAACGAAGGGCGTGAAGCTGGTGCTGGAGAATGAATTTGAAAATCCTGCAACGGAATCTCCGGAGAAAATGCTTCGCATCATGTGGGATTTCGATGATCCGTTCTTTCTGACGAATTTCGACGCGCCTAATTACGAGGTGCACGGAGATGAGGGATATCCCTATGCATACAATCTGCTTAAGGATTACATCGGATATGTTCATCTGAAAAATGTCTGTCATTATGTAGAGGGCTTTTATGACGACGGATATACATTCGGAGAGGCGGAGAGAGACGAGATCCTCTATATGACGGGAGGACCTTATAAGGGAGCGCCGGCGGCTTTTCTTCCCAGCTTTGAGGGACAGGTCAATACATTCGGCCTGCTGCGGCGCCTTGAAGAAGATGGCTACGATGGTTATTTAACATTTGAACCGCATGCGGATCTTGATCTTGCCATTCGCGATATCAAGAACGATCTGAAACTTTTGAGAAAATATGGCTTTGTATGAGTAGGAGAAAGCGCGGTATGAGAAAGGTATCTATGCGAATAGATTATACACTTAATCACCTGCCTTTTGCTCAGCAGATACAAACGGCGGCAGCGGCAGGGGTAGATGCGGTGGAAACCGGAGAGGTAAAATACCTGGATTGCCGTAAAGCAGCCCGAATTGCGGCGGATGCGGGGATTTGTTTTATGGCCTGCGGCTGTTACGATATCTGGGAGACGAGGATTGGCGAGCCCTTTGAAAAAATCAAGGGGAATTTTGAAAGATCCATCGAATGCTGTCTGGAATTGGGGGCGAATAAGCTGCTGACCCTGACGATAGATTCGGAGGATAGGGGCAGGGAGGCTGTGCTGCGCTTCGCGGACAGAATACGGCCTGCGGTCAGCATGTGTGAGCAATATGGGGTTACACTGATATTGGAGCCTCACAGCACAAAGCATGTTAATCCTCTGGTTGATATGTCCAAATACTTTTTGAACAAATCGGAACTGGCTTATTCGATCATGGATGAGCTGGATTCCGCCAATGTTAAAATGCTGTTCGATGTTTATCATTGTCAGAGCATGGAGGGGGATATTTTTTCAAATATAGAAACTAATTTAAATTATATTGATCACTTTCATATAGCCGGCGTTCCCTGGCGTGATGAGCCTATGAACGGAGAGATCAATTACAAGAATCTCGTGGATTTTGTGGATGAGCTGGGTTATGATCAATACTATGGGCTGGAATATTTCCCGAGAGATCCGCAAAATCTGCAGGGAATATTCAACTCGGTTGCATACATAAAATACGCATAAAATATACATAAAACATACACTAAACATACATAAAGGGTACTTCAAGAGAGAAAAGGGTTAAAGTGAAAAAGAACACCTGCGGGTCCTATGCTGTAACGCATGAGAGCTGCGGGTGTTCTTTTGAAACATTTGTTTCAGATGTTAAGATAATATTTGTTAAACTGATATTTTTTTGAGTTGATGATGTGGGCGCGCATAACACGCTCGGCTTCGTCCGGATCGGAATTTTTGATGGCTTCATAGATATTCGTGTGGAAGGCGATGGATTCTTCCGTAACTATCATATCGGCTTCCATGATGGTCTTGAATCCTAATTCGATCAGCGAACGATCGCTTTTCTGAATCCGGGAATTTCGCGAGCATGTGAGAATGGTCTGATGCAGACGTATGTCGTATTCCATGGCTTGCTTCAGATCCTGGGCTTTTAAGCATTCCGCTTCTTTAGCGACGATCTCGCCCATCTCAGCCTTTTCTGCATCGGTAGCCCTTACGGCACATAGCCTTGCTGCCATGCCTTCCAGGGCTTCTCTCATCTCATAAATCTCAAGAACTGCCTCTGCTGACAGCTTTTTAATGAAAAATCCCTTGCCCAATACGAAGCTGATGAAGCCTTCCTGCTCCAGCTGATGCAGGGCTTCTCGTATGGGTGTTCTGCTGAGTCCGAACTTTTCACTTAGAAAAACCTCGGTGAGAGCGGTCTCGGAACTGAATTCATTAGTTAAAATAGCTTCTTTAATACTGGCGTAAGCAGTCTGCGTTTTGGTGTTTTTCGAGTTTTTTGCCAATGTTGAACCTCCTTTCTGTATAAATATCAGTCATAATTCCGCTGTTATATAAATGTGATATGTATACAATGTGCATTTCAAGGTATAATGGTATACTATAACTGTAAACAATGTCAAGTAAAAAATGGAACCGCGATTTTGCAGGAGTTTTAAGGGAAACAGAGGCTAAAAAGACTGATCTGTTTTGCAAAATGTCTAAAAAGAAAATTAAATTCTATGAAAAACAGCGAAAGTGCAAAAATACGACAAAAACCGTTGACTATTTACAAGAGCGGACGTATACTTTATGCATACACAAAATAAACAAGATTAAAACATAGAAGACACGAACAAAAATCGTGGAAGAAGAAAGACACAGGTAGTTTAACAAGATAAGAAGAGAGGTAAGCATTATGAAAATGAAAGCATTGGTGGTCAATGCGGTTTGGGATCCGAAACCGGGTTACGTCTTCGATGAGTTTGAGAAGAAGAGTGGAATCCCCAGAGACGCTTCAAGAGTTTGGAGAGATGCGGTGTACAGCATTCAGGAAGTAGATGTTCCCAAGATCAAGGATGATGAGGTTTTAATCAAGGTCATTAACTGCGGCGTATGCGGAACAGACGGACATGTACATTCCAAGACGGAGGATGGATATGTAAACCTCAGCTGGCTGGCACGTTTCCCGCTTACACCGGGACATGAGTTCTGCGGTGAGATAGTAGAGGTCGGTAAGGACGTAGACAACTTCAAGGTTGGTGATTATGTAACAGCAGAAGAAATGCAGTATTGCGGATATTGCGAATCCTGCAGAACCTACCACTTCAACCAGTGCAACAATCTTCTTGAGCCGGGACTTACAATACCGGGTGCTATGGCAGAGTACATTGCGGTTAAGAAGAGATTTGTATGGAAGGTTGACGACATAATCGAAGCTTACGGCAAAGAGGAAGGTCTTGAGCTCGGAGCTATCGTTGAGCCTACAGGTATCGCATACAACGGAACAATCGTGAAATCCGGCGGAATACGTCCCGGAACCTACGGCGCGGTTTACGGCGCAGGTGCTATCGGCCTTGGATGCGTTGCTCTTATGCGTCAGGCAGGTATGGCAAAGATATTTGTATTCGAGGTAAACGAGGGAAGACAGAAGCTGGCCAAGGAATTCGGCGCGGATTACGTATACAATCCGGTAGAGCTTGCTAAGCAGGGAATCACTTCCACTCAGGTGATCATGGAGCACACCCACGGATGGGGCTGCGATCTGCAGATCGAGGCAGCCGGCAAGCCGGACATCCTTTATCCGGACATCTCCATGAGTGTTGCACCGGGCGGAGCTATCGTAAACATCGCTCATAGCCCCAAGAATAAAGCGATACCGCTTAACATGGCTCAGATGATCTGGAAGAGCGGCAGGGCAACAGGAAGTAACGGACATGCCGGAGACAGCATATTCAAGAATGTAATCAGCCTTATCGCTTCCAAACGTTTTGATTATCGTAAGCTTATAACAGGCCGTTATGATCTTGACCATGCCGAAGATGCCATCATAGTATCCCAGAAGGCAGAAGGCGGAAAGAACATGATAAAGATCTGCAAGGATTATTAATGAACAGCTGATCGGGAGTATCTCACAGCTTGCTTTGTACAAAAGGTAAAACAGTTTAGGGAAAAAATATATAAACAGAAAACAGGAGGAAATAAACCATGAAATGTAAACAGGCTTTTATGCATGGACCGTTTGATTTGAGAATTGAAGAAGTTGAATTACCGGAGCTCAAGGATGATCAGATACTTATTAAGCTCGGTGCCTGCGGTATATGCGGATCTGACGTAGAGTGCTTCGAAGGAAAGTCAAAAGAAGGACGTTATGATATCGCTCCGTACACACCCGGTCACGAATGGGCAGGAAAGGCCGTAGCTGTCGGCAAATCGGTTACATCGGTTAAACCCGGAAACAAGGTTGTCGGTGAATGTTCACTCGCATGCGGAAGCTGCGCAAACTGCAAAGACGGAAAACAGCCGTCATCATGCCTTAACTGGCGCGAAGTTGGTTTCAGACCTGATTCTCCGGGAGGAATGGGCGAGTACATGATCCTTGAGGAGAGATATACACACACGATCCCGGATGACTGGTCATATGAACTCGGCGCATGGGTTGAAACATTCAACGTTGGATACGGCGGAGTAAGATACAACGGATGCTATCCTGACGCAGCTGATACTGTAGCAATAATCGGCGGAGGCCCGATCGGACTTTCAGCTTGCATGACATGTGCAGAGTCGGGAGCAACTGTAATAGTTATCGATCCTATCCCGGCAAGACGTGAGAACGCGCTTAAATACGGCGCAGACATAGTTCTTGATCCTTCTGCATCTCCTATAGAAGAGCAGGTAAGAGCCGTAACAGAGGGCAGAGGCGCAGATGTTGTTATCGAGGCATCAGGTAACGATATCGGAATAGCATCACTTTTTGATATTTCCGCAGAGAGCGCAAAGATCGGTGTTATCGGACACTCTATCGGACGTAAGGTTCCAGTTGAGATCGGTAAGACAATATGGAAAAACCTTCAGATCAAGGGTGTTGCCGGACCGAAGAACTGGTTCCCGAGAACGATCCGTTTCATGAGCATGATCAAGGACAAATATGATTTTGCGGCTCTTAACACACATCATTTCGCATTCGAAGATATTGATGCGGCATTTGATATGGCAGCAAATCATAAAGATATAGCTAGAAAGGTTATGTTGACTTTCCCAGGTATGGATGACTGATTCGACCGCTGTTTAAGGTTGATTTGAATGAAAAAAGACCGATGGCGTAGACAAAAAAAGTCCGCGTCATCGGTCTTTTTGTCTAAATGTGAGCGAATTGGTGCTTATAGATGCGGGAGGAAAGGATTAAATATATGGGCGAAACGATTTTAACTATGCGTGGAATAGATAAGAGGTTCCCGGGAGTTCATGCTTTGGATCATGTAGATCTTGATATCAGGGCAGGTGAAGTTCTGGCGTTGATGGGAGAGAACGGAGCCGGAAAATCCACGCTTATGAAGGTGTTAACCGGAATATATACACACGATAGCGGAACAATTGAATATCAGGGAAAAGAGGTTTGTTTTGATAACCCCCGTGAGGCACAGGAGGCAGGTATCGTCATTGTTCATCAGGAATTAAACATGATGGGACATCTGACGGTAGCGCAGAATATCTTTATAGGACGTGAGTTTAAGAAGGGAGTCCTCATTGATGACGCCAGGATGAACGCGGAGGCTACGAAGCTCTTTGAAGAATTGGGCATTGAGATCGATCCTAAGGAAACCATGAGCAGGCTGACCGTAGGAAAACAGCAGATGTGTGAGATCGCCAAGGCTATTTCCCATGAGGCAAAGATAATTATTTTTGATGAACCGAGTGCCGCTCTTACGGATGGAGAGATCGAGCAGCTTTTCAAGATCATCCGTCAGTTGAGAGATAAGCAGCTGGGTATTGTTTATATCAGTCACCGTATGGACGAGATCAAGAGGATCACTGACAGAGTGACGGTTATGAGAGACGGTAAGTATGTGGGCACTCTCATAACAGAGGATTGTACTAAAGAAGACATTATCAACATGATGGTGGGTCGTGTAATCTATGAGACTCCGAAGACCCACAGCAGAGTTCCTGATGATGCGCCGGTTGTCCTGAAGGTGGAGAACCTGAACGCCGGACGTATGGTAAAGGATGTAAGTTTTGAACTGAAAAAGGGAGAAATCCTTGGATTTTCCGGCCTTATGGGTGCCGGACGAACGGAGACCATGAGAGCACTCTTCGGGGCGGATCCCAAGGAAAGCGGAAATATATATATAAATGGAAATGAAGTTAATATCAAGAATCCGGAAGACGCGGTAAAGAGCGGAATCGCTTATCTGTCGGAGGATAGAAAGAGATTCGGTCTTATCGTGCAGAAGGAGATCACGGCGAATTCCACGATCTCTGCGCTGGATGATTTCAGCAAAGGTCCCTTCATCGATAAAAAGAAGGAAAGGGAAGTGGCTCAGAAGTATGTAGAAATGCTGAAGACCAAGACTCCTTCCGTGGATCAGCTGGTCGTTAACCTGTCGGGAGGTAATCAGCAGAAGGTCGTTATCGCGAAGAGCCTTATCAGCAACGCAGACATCCTGATCTTCGATGAACCTACAAGAGGTATCGACGTAGGCGCGAAGCAGGAGATCTATGAGCTGATGAACAGGCTCGTAACGGAGGAGGGAAAATCAATCGTCATGGTATCCTCTGAGCTGACAGAGATCCTTAGAATGAGTGACAGAGTTATGGTTATGTGTGAGGGCAAGATCACCGGAGAATTCGGCATCGCCGAGGCTAATCAGGAAAAGATCATGAATGCGGCCACTCGTGACATAGAAGTATAAGAAGGAGGAGAAAACAGTGGAAAAGATTAAAAATCATTCGATCATAAAAACCATTGGTTCAACCCGTTTGATCTTATTGGGTGTCATTCTGGTTCTGTATATCCTGTTTTCCGTATTGACACCGGTTTTGAGACCGGGATCCACATTCCTGAGCTTCAGCCGAATCCTTAATGCGTTGAACTACTGCTATTTTATCGGCTTTATGGCTCTGGGCGTTATGTTTGTTATATCTACCGGCGGAATCGACTTCTCTATCGGACCTGTCATGTTCGCGGCCGGTCTTGTGGGAGGCTATTGCCTTACGGCATATCATCTGCCGCTGGCTGTCTGCCTTATCATCTGTCTGGCAGTGGGAGTTGCGTTCGGAGTCCTTAACGGATTCTTTGTGGCGTATCTGCATCTGCCGTCGTTTATCACATCACTGGCCAGTATGCAGATCGCCAAGGGCTTCGGATCTGTATTCACAAAGACCCAGGTAGTCGCGTGGCCGGCTAACGGACAGGAGGGAGATGCGTTCCGTCTACTGGTACGCTGGGGAAACTTCCCGACAGGCGTGGTCTTGTTTTTGGGCGTGGCAGTCATCTGCGCCGTAGTGATGCATAAGACAAAAGCGGGACGTTATATCCTGTGCCTCGGAAGCAACAGAGAAGCTTCGAGAATTTCCGGCGTAAATATCCAGAAGTGGGAAATGCTTGCATTCATTCTGTGCGGACTTATGGCGGGTGTTGCATCTATCTTCTACGTAGGAGCATATACAACTGTTCAGCCGGGTTTGGGTGATACACTTAATAACGATGCCATCGCGGCCTGCGTTATGGGCGGAACCCTGATGATAGGAGGCACGGCCTCGGTACTGGGTGTTGTTATAGGAGCTGTTGTAATCGCCCTGATACAGGAGGGCATTATGGCTATGGGCTTTACCATTTCCTGGCAGTATATCATTACGGGAATCATTGTAGTTGTCGCTGTTATCCTGAACACCAAAAACAGCAGACGCAGAGCATAAGGGGAAAGGAGCAGAAAATGGAAAAGGATGTAACAATTTCAAGCACCTCCGTGCGTAAAAGAAATAGTGATTTTAATCAGTATCTTGTGATCATAGCAGCCATTGTGATCATAGCGATCGCGTTCTGCATACTCAGTCCCACATTCAGAACATATACAACCGTTGTTACGATGATGGGATATATGTATTACATCTTGTTGATGGCCATAGGAGTAACGTTCCCACTTATCACAGGCGGAGTCGATCTGACAATGGGAACGGGATTGATCTGTTATGCGGTGGCAGGATACCATTTTGTATCCACCAACAATCTGCCTATCGGCTTTGCACTTGTTGTGATCGTCCTTATGGCAGTTGGATTCGGAGCGGTTAACGGTATTCTGGTTACCAAGTTTAACCTGCCGGCTTTCCTGGTTACTCTGTGTACCATGATGGTTACCAGAGGAATCGGAACTATCCTTTCGGGAGGAAGGAGCGTGTCCTTCCCGCGAGCAGGAGAAGAGGGAGACTGGATCGTGCGTATATTCCGTATTACAACGGATTCGGGATTCATTATCCCTATCGGTCTTGTCTGGATGATTATTTTGATGATCATCATGCATATTATCTTAAGGCACACCTGCATAGGAAGATATATTCTTGCTATCGGTTCTAATAAGGAAGCTTTTCGTTTGTCTGGTATGAGCGTATTCAAATGGCAGGTAGTCGCTTATATCATATCGGGTCTTTTTACGGGTTTGGCCGGAATTGCCTATGGGGCAACGTTCTCCACGGTTTTGCCGGGATCCGGCGGCGGATTTGAGCTTGATGCCATATCGGGAGCAATCATCGGAGGAACGTCCATGTCCGGAGGTAAGGGATCTATCTTCGGAACGTTTCTGGGCGTTGTACTGATCTCGCTTTTGAAAACCGGTCTTCCGTTTGTGGGACTGCAGGCAAACTGGCAGCAGATCGTTACGGGCTGCATCCTGTTGTTTGCCATAGCGGTAGGTGCTAAAAAAGACAGCAAGCGTGCTTAGCTTGCAGAAGGAGGAAAAGGAAAATATGAAAAAGGTATTAACAGTGGCACTGGCGCTGGCTATGACGGTAAGCCTGACAGCCTGCTCAGGGGGTGACGGAAGCTCATCTGCGGAAAGCGGATCCTCTGTAAGCAGCGCAGTGTCCGATGCCGGCAGCAGTGTTGATGCAAGCAGTGCTGATGGCAGCAGCGAGGGTGTTGCAGACGGAGAAACATTAAATTTCCAGTTCTGCTCTAAGGGACTTTCCAACACCTGGTATCAGGTAGCAATCCAGGGAGCTGAGGACAGAGTAAAAGAGATCAACGACGAAGCAGGCTATGAGATGATCAAGCTCAGCTGCGTTGGTCCGGACAGTCAGTCGGATGTAGCCGTTCAGGTTCAGCAGCTCAATGATGCTGTAAACGCCGGAGCAGACGGAATCATCGTGGCTCCTCTTGATCCCAGCGCGGTGGTTGCAGGATTGCAGTCGGCCGCGGATGCAGGTATTCCTGTGCTGGCTTTCGACAATGTAATTCCGGATGCACCGGAAGGATCCGTTGCGGCAACGGTTGCTACAGACAGTTACGCAGCTTCTGCCATAGCGGGAGAGCATCTCTATGAGAAAATAGCGGATCAGCTCGGAAAGGAGCAGGTAAGAATCGGCGTTGTATCCTGGTCTTCGGTAAGCGTGAGCCATGTAAATCGTGCGGAAGGTCTTATCGATAAGATCGTGGAGCTTGCGGATGCGGACGGTTACACAGCAGCAGTTACGGGACACGAAACTTTTGTAACCGAATGCGATTCCACCGAAAGCGAAGAGAATGCGGACATTATCATCGAGACAAGAGTTCCTGCTCAGTGTACTATCGAGCTTGCGGCTACAGAGGCAAGTGCCCTGCTTAATAAGTCCGATACGATTGCTCTTTACTGCAATACACAGGATGCCTGCGAGGCGGCTTTAACAGCTAACGATACACTGAATGTTTTAGGAGACGGAGAGGGCAAGATCCTCTTTGTAGGATTCGATGCCGGATCTGTGCAGCAGAGTGCTGTTCAGAGCGGAGTTGAGTTTGGTGCGGTAAACCAGAACATAGCAGCACTCGGCGCATCTGCTATAGATACTTTGCTTGCGGCTGTAAACGGAGAAGAAGTATCAGATGTGAGCCCGGAGGCTCTGTGGTGGGACGCGGAAAATTACGACACAGAGGAAGTACAGACAGCGTTCTATTAATTTGAAGCGGGATCGTCGCGCTGAGAGAATGGCGTGACAGTTCCGCCGGAACAAATAAATTTTGGTCAATTAATAAAGAAAGGGTCGGTGAATTTATGAAGAAGATCGCAACATTTGTTTTAGCAATGGCAATGACGTTTTCACTTACAGCATGTGGTGGGAGCAAGAGCACTGCAGACAGCAATTCCCAGAGCACTAGCAATTCCAAAAGTACTAGCAACTCCGAGAGCGTAAGCGACGCAAGCAGCACCGGCACAGCTGAGATCAAGGGAGATGGGGAAACCTATACTTTCCAGTTTTGCTCCAAAGGTTTGTCTAATACATGGTATCAGATAGCGGTTCAGGGAGCTGTGAACCGCGTCGCGGAAATTAATGACGAGGTCGGCTACGAGATGATAAAGATCAGCAGCGTAGGTCCCGACAGCCAGTCTGACGTGGCTGTTCAGGTTCAGCAGCTGAATGACGCCATAAACGCAGGCGTGGACGGAATCATACTTGCCGCACTGGATAGCAGCGCAGTAATTACGGGATTACAGTCTGCAAAGGACGCGGGAATCCCCGTAGTCGCATTTGATACCGAGATTAACGAGGCACCGGAAAATTCCGTTGTTGCAACAGTAGCTACGGATAACTATGCTTCATCTGCGATAGCGGGAGAGCATCTCTATGAAGAGATTGCGGACCGCCTGGGCAATGGTCAGGTAAGAGTCGGCGTGATATCGTGGTCTTCTGTCAGCGAAAGTCATGTAGATCGTGCAACGGGATTTATCGATAAATTCATTGAACTGAGCCAGGAGGACGGTTTCACGGTGGCTGTTACCGGTCACGATACATTTGTCAGTCGTTGCGCATCCACGGGAACGGAAGCGGATGCGGATGTGATCATTGAAACAAGAGTTCCCACACAGTGCACGATAGAGCTTGCGGCTACTGAAGCCGGCGCTTTGCTGAATAAGTCGGACACCATAGCTATTTACGGCAATACACAGGATGTTTGCGATGCAATATTGACAGCTAATGATACTCTAAATGTTTTAGGCAATGAAGAAGGAAAGATCCTTCTTGTCGGATTTGATGCCGGTTCCGTACAGCAGAAAGCTGTCCAGAACGGAATAGAATTCGGCGCCGTTAATCAGACTATCGTTACGCTTGGCGCATCTACAGTTGATGCTTTGCTGGCAGCTGTTCAGGGCGAGGAGACGGAAGATATCTCTCCGGAAGCCCTGTGGTGGGACGCAGAGAATTATGACACAGAAGAAGTACAGGCGTCGTTCTATTAAAGCGGCATGACGGTTGCGGGAAAACCGAACCGGTAAGCTTATTTTTTGGAAAGCACATAATTATTATAACTTTACATTGATCGGGGAGGTGGTTGCCAACCGCCTCCCTAATCGTATATCAGGGATATATAAAAAGTAGGAGGGACTGTTATGAAAACTATGTTAGCCGCTGTATTTCAGGGAAACGGTAAGCTGCAGGTCATGGAGATACCGAAGCCGGAGATTCAATCACCGACTGAGGTCCTGATTCGTGTGATCGCGGCAGGCATATGCGGCAGTGATCTGCACGTACTTCATGTGCCGCCGGCACAGCACGCGGATGTCGGTGTTGTTCTCGGACATGAATATTATGGTTGTATTGAGGCGGTTGGTGAAAAGGTAACACGATGGAAGGTTGGCGACAAGGTGGTCGTTGATAATATCATTAAGTGTCACAGCTGTGCGCCATGTGTTAAAGGTCGTGAAAATATGTGTGAACACGTTCGCATATATGGCCAGACCATTAACGGCGGTTTTGCGCAATATTGTACTGTGGAAGCCGGTCAGCTGCATGCAATGCCGGATGGTATCCCATCCTGTGTGGCTGCACAGACTGAGCCTCTTTCCTGCGTTATGAATGGCATACAAAAGATCTGTCCTACTCCGGCGGACAATGTGTTGATATACGGCATGGGTCCCATCGGCTTGACATTTGTCCGCGTGATGAAGCTGTACGGCGTGCGTAATCTTGCTGTTTGCGAGACTTCCGAGACCCGTCGAAAGAAAGCTCTCGAATGCGGCGCGTCTATCGCGATCGATCCGTCAAAGGAAGATATTGCCGAAGTACTTCATCGTGAATGGGGCGAGGAATGCGATATTGTTGTGGATGCCGTGGGCGCGGGACCGATCACAGGTCAGGCTGCTGCGCTGCTTGGATGCGGCGGTACATTACTCATCATGGGACAGAACGCAAATGCAATGGCAAATATTCCGCCTGCGCTTGTGGTCTGCAAAGAACTTACTATCAAAGGAACATATTGTACCCATAACACATTCCCGGTATCAATCAAATTATTGCAAAATCCGGAACTGGGTTTAGAGCAGCTTGTCAGTCACCGGCTTGAGCTCAAGGACATCAATCGCGGTATTGAGCTTCTGCGTTCACAGCAGGCCTGCCGTGTGGTTGTTTACCCTAACGGCATAGTCGATTAACTAAATATTGCTGTAGATAATTTTACAAATTAAATGGGATTCCAAGTGATTTTTTGGTTGATTTTAACAGAAAAAATGCAAAAATTAATTGTCAAGGAATAAACAAAGTATTAGAATGTACATAGGGTATTTAAATAATTACGTTAAATCGAATAAGGAGGCAGTGATATGGCACGTTTTACATTACCAAGAGATCTTTACCACGGAAAGGGCGCCCTGGAGAACCTCAAAAATTTTGAAGGTAAGAAGGCGGTTATCTGTGTCGGCGGCGGATCAATGAAGAGATTCGGATTCCTGGATAAGGCTGAGAGTTACCTTAAGGAAGCAGGAATGGAAGTTATGATCATTGACGGAATCGAGCCCGATCCTTCAGTAACAACCGTTATGAACGGTGCGGCAAAGATGCTCGAGTTTGGACCTGACTGGATAGTTGCCATCGGCGGAGGCTCACCTATTGACGCTGCAAAGGCTATGTGGATCAAGTACGAGTATCCGGATGTAACATTCGAAGATATGTGCAAGGTATTCGGACTCCCGAAGCTCAGAACGAAAGCTCATTTCTGCGCAGTTTCTTCCACATCGGGAACGGCTACAGAGGTTACGGCATTCTCCATCATCACGGATTATGATAAGGGAATCAAGTATCCTATAGCAGATTTTGAGATCACGCCGGACGTTGCCATCGTTGATCCGGAGCTTGCAGAGACAATGCCCAAGAAGCTCGTTGCTCATACAGGTATGGATGCCATCACGCACGCTATCGAGGCATATGTTTCAACAGCTAACAGCAGCTTCTCTGATCCCCTTGCGATCCACGCAATCGAGATGATCCAGAAGGATCTCATCGATTCTTACAACGAGAACATGGATGCGAGAGACAGAATGCACGACGCACAGTGCCTCGCAGGAATGGCATTTTCAAATGCACTCCTCGGAATCGTTCATTCTATGGCGCATAAGACCGGTGCCGCATTTGCTGATTACGGCGCACACATCATCCACGGCGCTGCAAACGCTATGTACCTTCCGAAGGTTATAGCATTTAATGCTAAGGATGAGACAGCTAAGAAGAGATACGGCGTTATCGTTGATTACATGGGAATTACGGATAAGAGCGCTTCTGATGATGAGAAGGTTGCTGCACTTATCAAATATCTCCGCAAGATGAACGACGATCTCAACATTCCGCACTGCATCAAGAACTACGGACCGGATTCATATCCCACAGAGCAGGGATTCGTTCCGGAGAATGTTTTCCTTGAGAGACTTCACGACATCGCTGTTAACGCGATCGGAGATGCATGCACAGGATCAAATCCACGTCAGCCAAGCGTAGAAGAGATGGAAAAGCTCCTTAAGTGCTGCTATTACGATACGGAAGTTGATTTCTAATGTCGGAATGATAGCTTAGAAATACGGCTTATATGAAATTATAATGAAAAGAGATTCGGATTTACGGTTCGAATCTCTTTTTTGGGGTCTTTTATTTATTTATTCCTTATGCTATAATAACCGCTGAAATCAACTCGGACAAAGGAGAAAACAATATGAAACATATACAGTCTTTAAACACAAAGAATCTTCAGAACACAGTTAAGAAGGGCGGATGCGGTGAGTGCCAGACATCCTGCCAGTCAGCTTGCAAGACATCCTGCACAGTAGGAAATCAGGTTTGTGAGCACAGCAAAAAGTAAGTAAAGAGATTGGGGAAGCCGTCGTTGGCGGCTTCTTATTACGTATGGGACTGTTACATTAATATATATGAGTGAATATTCTTTCAGAGCATTCGTTCGTATTTAGTTAATGCAACAGTTCTATTTAAATATGGGAGAGAAAAGTTGGTTCATCAGTTTAAAAATAACGGATATAACATCCTGCTTGACGAGAACAGCGGCTCTGTGCATATCGCGGACGAGCTCACCTACGATGTTATCGAGGCGAAAAACGGCGGAGCGGACAGAGACGGGATAATAAATAAATTAAGCGGAAAATATGATGCTTCCGAGATATCGGAGGTGCTTGATGAGGTAGACGAGCTTGTAAAGGACGGTTCGCTCTATACGGAGGATGTATACAGAAATTCCATAGAGCTGTTTGCAAACAGAAAAACGGTTGTTAAGGCACTTTGCCTTCATGTGGCACATGCCTGCAATCTGGCATGCCGCTACTGCTTTGCCGGCGAGGGCGAGTACAACGGCGAGAGAGGTCTCATGCCTTACGAAGTCGGTAAGCAGGCCCTGGATTTTCTTATCGCCAATTCCGGCAACAGAGTAAATCTGGAGGTGGATTTCTTCGGCGGAGAGCCGCTTTTGAATTGGGACGTCGTAAAGCGTCTTGTAGAGTACGGCAGATCCCAGGAAAAGGAGCATAACAAGAAATTCAGATTTACGCTCACGACCAATGGCGTTCTTATAAATGACGATGTAATAGAATTCTGCAATAGAGAAATGAGCAACGTCGTATTGTCACTGGACGGAAGAAAATCCGTTCATGATCATATGCGTCCCTTTAGAAACGGAGACGGCAGCTATGATAAGATAATTCCGCTGCTTAAGAAGTTCGCCGACAGCAGAAATCAGGAAAATTATTACGCACGCGGCACATTTACCCATTATAATACTGATTTTGCGGCGGACGTTATTCATATGGCAGACCTGGGATTTAAGCAGATATCCGTAGAGCCGGTGGTTGCACCGCCGACCGAACCGTACGCCATAACTAAGGAAGATCTGCCGGTGATATTCGAACAGTACGACATCCTTGCCAAGGAGATCATAAAGCGCAGACGCGAAGGAAACGGATTTAATTTCTTCCATTTTAATGTGGATCTGGAAGGCGGTCCGTGTATTTACAAGAGACTTTCGGGCTGCGGATCGGGAACGGAATATCTTGCCGTTACGCCGTGGGGCGATCTGTATCCGTGCCATCAGTTTGTCGGCAACGAAAAATTCAAGCTTGGAAATGTGTCCGATGGTGTCCTGCGGGACGATATCGTAAAGGATTTCGCTCAGGTGAATGTTTACAGCAAGAAGGAATGCAGTGAATGCTTTGCACGTTTTTTCTGCAGCGGCGGCTGCGCGGCAAATTCGTACAATTTCACCGGGAACATCAACTCGGTTTATGAAATAGGTTGCGAAATGCAGCGCAAAAGAATAGAATGTGCATTGATGATAAAGGCCGCCGAGGCGGATTTTGAAAGGAAACTTTAATAATGAAAAAGAGAACAAGCATCGTAACTCTTATAATCATAGCCGCATTGACCGTTCTGCTGGGATTTACGACGATAATCGGCTGGGGTCCGACGGGAACAGGAGCCATGAGAAACATTAAAACGGGTCTTGATCTGTCGGGCGGTGTAAGCATAACGTATCAGACCGTCGAGGACAATCCGGCGCAGACGGATATAGACGACACGATCTATAAGCTTCAGCAGAGGGTTGATTCCTACAGCACCGAGGCGTCTGTTTATCAGCAGGGGACGAACAGAATATGTGTCGAGATCCCCGGAGTATCGGATGCCGAAACGATAATAGAATCACTGGGAAAACCCGGTACCCTTAGCTTTCTGGATACAAATTACGAAGAGGTTCTCAGCGGTACCGATATAAAGAGTGCAGAGGGCGTAACTCAGACAGATAGCCTCACGGGCACAAGAGAGTACGTTGTTGAGCTGACGTTTACCGATGAGGGTTCGGAGAAGTTTGCCGAGGCAACGGCGGCAAATGTAGGCAGTCAGATTTATATAATGTATGACAGCCAGATTGTAAGCGCGCCCACCGTACAGCAGGAAATAACCGGAGGCAAGGCTCAGATAACGGGAATGAGCGACCTCGAAGAGGCGCAGAATCTTGCATCGTTTATCCGTATAGGTTCGCTTTCGCTTGAACTCGAAGAGATATATTCAAACGAAGTCGGCGCATCACTGGGCGGCGAGGCTTTAAGCACCAGCGTAATTGCCGGACTTATCGGAATTGCAATAATAATCATATTCATGATACTCGTTTACAGAATCTCCGGTCTTGCATCGGGGTGGGCGCTTGTTATCTTCGCCTTCATGGATCTGCTTGCGATAAATGCGTTTGATGTAACGCTGACGCTTCCCGGAATCGCGGGTGTTATTCTTACCATAGGAATGGCGGTAGACGCCAACGTTATCATATACGCCCGTGCAAGAGAGGAATTGACAGCCGGCAGACCGGTTCTTAGTTCCATCAAAGAGGGATTCAAAAAGGCATTCTCGGCCATACTCGACGGAAACGTTACAACCTTTATAGCAGTTATAGTTCTGTACTTCCTGGGGACGGGAACTATCAAGGGATTTGCCATAACACTGGGAATAGGTATCGTTTTATCCATGTTCTCAGCGTTGGTTCTGTCAAGACTTATAAGCTATGCGTTCTACGGAATAGGAATAAAGAGCGAGAAGGCTTACAGTGTGATCAAGAAACAGCATTCCTTCAACTTTGTGGGAAAACGTGTGCTCTTCTTTGTAATAGCGCTGGTATTTGCCGTATCTGCTCCCGTAGCGATGGCAATCCATGGCGCAAGCGAGGGAAGTCCGCTTAATTACAGCCTTGACTTCGCAGGTGGAACAGCCGCGACTGTTGAATTCGGCGAGGAATATTCTCTTGACGAGCTGGAAAACGACGTTAAGCCTGTTGTTTCCGAGATTACCGGCGATAATGATATAACATTCCAGCAGGTTCAGGATTCAACGCAGGTAATAATCAAAACACGTGAGCTGAGTCTTGATGAGAGAACATCTCTCGACACGGCACTTGCCGACAGCTTCGGTGTTGCGGAAGACGGCGTTGAATATGAGAATATCTCCGCGACCATAAGCAACGATATGAGATCATCTGCAATAAGAGCGGCCATAATAGTTGTTATATGCATGCTTCTGTACATCTGGATAAGATTCAGGGATATCAGATTTGCATCCAGCTCTGTTATAGCACTTGTACATGACCTGATGGTTGTACTTGCATTCTACGCAGTATTCAGACTTTCTGTCGGAAGCCAGTTTATCGCCGTAATGCTTACGATACTGGGATACTCCATCAACGCGACTATCGTTATATTCGAC
>CAYMAY010000005.1:31616-48079 GCA_964388555.1 uncultured Lachnospiraceae bacterium | reverse complement strand
TGCAACATACGACGGCGAAGCTCATAAGTTTGTACCGGAAGTTAAAGACAAGAACAAAAATGCTCTTACAGAAAACACTGACTACAGTGTTGTATATAAGAGAGGCGGAGAAGTAACAACAGACTTTACGAGTGTAGGAACTATAACGGTAGAAATTACCGGTATCGGCAACTACAAGGGAACCGTAACAAAGACATATGAGATCACGAAGCTTGCTATTGAGATCACAGCCGGAAGCGACAGCAAGGTATATGATGGAACAGCTCTTACTAATAACAGCTACACTGTAACGAGTGAGACGAAGCCTGCTACGACAGACGAAATCACGAGCGTAACGTTAACGGGCACCATCACAGATGTCGGAACGGCTGCCAACACCGCAAGCAATGCCGTGATCATGAGAAACGGCGTAGACGCAACAGGCAACTACGAGATCACATATGCTGAAGGAACACTTGAGATCAAGCCGCAGACCATAGATCCTGGTAAGGATCCTGAGAATCCAGATCCAGAGTATGGCGGCGTGCAGATCAGTGATCCTGAAAACGTAACGTACGACGGTGCAGAGCATAAGTTCGTACCGGAAGTTACGGATAAAGACGGAAATCCGCTGAGTGAAGGCAAAGACTACAATGTAACATACAACGTAGACAACTTCACCGACGTGAACGAGGTAACTGTAACAATCACAGGAACCGGCAATTACAAGGGAACCGTAACAAAGACATACAAGATCACACAGCGTGCTATCACTATTAAGGCAGCCGATGCAAGCAAACCATATGATGGAACACCGCTTACAAAGTACGACTACACAATAGCAGAAGCGACGCCGCTGGCTGAGACCGACGAGGTCAACCGCATAAGCATAGATGGCAGCATCACATATGTGGGAACAGCTAAGAACGTTGCAAGCAACGCAGTGATCAGAAGAGGTGATACGGACGCAACCGGAAACTATGATATCAAATACGTAGATGGAACACTTACCATCACTGATGATGTTGACGATTCGCTCGTTATCACAAAACAGCACACCGTGGGCAGCTTCGGACTGGGTGATGTTATAACATTCGAGATTTCTGTAAAGAATATCTATGATGCGGAGAAGACCATAACTCTTACCGAGCAGGATGGAGTAACATTTGAAAATGGCGAAACCGTCATGACAGTAACACTTGCATCCGGCGCGTCCACAACAGTTGAAGCAACGTACACCGTTACGGAAGACGACATCATCGAAGGAACCTTTAAAAACACAGTAACAGCAACTGTAGATAAAAAGACATATACAGCAGAAGATACTGTTAAAGCAGACGAGATTGACGATCCGGATCCGTCCGTAACACTTGAGAAAAAGGCAACAAGTACACCGAAGAACGGCGCATCCTATGATCTTGGTGAGAAGATCACTTATGAGATCGTAGCGAAGAACACCGGAAACCTGACACTGAAGAATGTAGTTGTAACGGATCCGTTGACAGGTGACAGCTGGACGATAAATCAGCTTGTACCGGGTCAGACGTCGACCGCTATGGAAACAAGCTACGAAGTTACTGAAGCAGATATCCGCAACGGTTCTGTTGTGAATGAAGCTACAGCAACAAGTGACGAGAATCCGACGGTTACACCGGGTACCGACGAACAGCCGACAGTACAGGAAGGCTCCAGCCTCTATGTTACAAAGACGGCAGACAAGACCTCTGATCTTAAGGCAGGCGATGTAGTTACTTACATCATCAAGGTAGTCAACAACGGCAACCAGACGATTTCTGATATCGTCGTTGAAGATAACCTGACAGGTGACAGCGAGAATAACATCACTCTGAAGCCGAATGAGAGCAAGGAGATCGAAGTACAGTACACCATCACCGAAAATGATGTGATAAACGGCAGCGTGAAGAACGTGGCAACAGTCACGGGTAAAGATCCGAATGGCGATGAGGTAAGTGAGACGGCTGAAGAAACCGTTAATACCGAAGTGGCTAATGCCGATTATCAGGTTGACAAGACGGTAGACGAGGTCAAGGCTGAGTACAAGGTAGGCGATGTGGTCGAATACACCATCACCGTTGCAAACACAGGCAATCTGACACTTAATAACCTGGTTGTTACAGACCAGATGCAGGGCGCGAGCGGCAACGCCGTTATCGCAGAACATGAAGGCGTAACGATCGATGGCAATGTTGCAACGATCGAGAAGCTTGCAATCGGAGAGAGCATCGAGCTGAAGGCTTCCTACACAGTAGTAAGGGCTGACGCGGACGGCGCTATTTCCAATAAGGTAACAGTAACCAGCGACAGCAAGCCGGGAACCGATCCGGAAAACGAAGATCCTAACGTACCGGAAGTACCGGACAAGGAAAAAGAGACCGATACGACAAACGTAGAAAAGACGTATCTGCTGACCATCCATTATGTGGACGGAAACGGCAATGTCGTAGCACCGGATTATACCGCTAGGCTGATCGCAGGCGAGACAGTAGATGCTATCGTATCGCCGACCATCGACGGATTCACACCGGATTTCGCATCCGTTGTACTTCCGGCGACAGGAATGCCGGCAAACGATGTAACTGTAACAGTTGTTTACAGCGCAGTTGTAGTACCGATTGACAATCCGGATACACCGAATAACGACGACGGCACAACGCCGACGGATAACGGAACGGCTGACACCACACCGGCAGATGAGCCTACAGCAGAAGAACCTGAAGCAGGCGTGATCATACCGGACGGCGACGGCGGATACAACATAACTCCGATCGAAGAGGGAGAAACACCGTTAGCAAACCTTGATCTTGACGATCATGCTTGCTGCATACTCCACTTCCTGATCATGCTGCTGGCACTTATAATCTTCGCTATTTACACGAAGAGCAGAAAGAACCGCCAGATGAAGGTTGAGGAATTAAGAGAAGAGTTCGCGATCGCATCGATTCAGAAGGAACTCGGTCTTACGGACGAAGAGATGGCAAAATATCTCGAGGAAGCTAAGAAGAGAGCCGAAGAAAAGAAACAGGCAAATGCTTAAGAAATGAAGCCAAAGTATTCACTGACCGGCCGGACCGGCCGGTCGGTGATCCGCAGATAGGGAGGTAAAGAATAATGTTACAGAATTTCTTCGTATGGACACATACAAATACTCCGTTCCACTTCTGGGATTGGCTGGCGTTTGTTGTAGCAGTAATTATTGTGATCGTGGCAATCGTCCATCATCGCAACCAGAAGAAACGTGACGAAGAGTTTAACAACACAATGGAAGAGACGATGACAAATCTCGATCAGGTAATGAGTGAAGCCGGTGTTGCCGGTGCCACTGATGCCATCGTCAAGGCGGCAAAGGATGCCGAGATTCCGGGACCGAAACAGGCAGAGGCCGTTTAAGGAGGCGATAATATGTCATTTATATTAGAACATACCAAATTAGGCTTTTGCTGGTGGGATCTGGTAGCTCTTATCGTCCTGATCATCATAGCCGCAATATTTATTATCAAGTTTGCAAGAATGAAAAAAGTTCAGCATGATCTGGAGGACAAGATTTCAGAGATCTACTCGGATGATGCTGAGGCGGAGTCAGAATCCGCACAAGTGTAAGACAAAGGCGTAAGGCCCCGGCATGGTTCGGGGTCTTTCTCTGCGAAATAGGGTCGGAGTCAGCCTGCTCGATTGCGCAATAAGAAGTGAGATATGCAATATGAAACAAAAAAAGCGTTTATTACATAAATATGATGGCAAAAAACAGAGGTGGCTTCGCCTCTTTGTGGGGCTGGTAATTCTCTTTGTAGCGGCTCTGATCGTTTTTCGCTTCGTGGTGGGAATATCCTTCGTTAACGGAGATTCCATGCTGCCCACGCTTAAAAACGGTGAGCTTATAGCCTATACCCGCATCGTGCCGGAGTACGAGAGGGGAGACATCGTCTCCGTCCGGATGCCGTCGGGAGAATATTATGTAAAGAGAGTTATCGCCGTAGGCGGCGATGAGGTGAACGTTGAGGACGGAAAGATCCTCGTAAACGGCGAGGAGCTGGACGAATCGTATGTTCAGGGCACGACGGAGGTACCCGTGGACGGCATCACGGTACCCTACACGGTAGAGGAAGGCAAGGTCTTCGTTCTCGGCGATAACAGGGAAAATTCCGTGGACTCCCGCACATTCGGCGCCGTACTCATCAAAGAAGTGCAGGGCAAGCTGCTTTTTGTGCAGTGACATCCAAAATATGGAGTAGAACATGTAAAAACATGGGAGAAGAGCAGGGCTGTAATAGGCTCTGTTTTTTTATGCACTGGCACAAAGAAGATGTACACAAAAAACACAGGTAAAATATGTTCATATTAAACAAATAATCGGGAAACGCTGCTTTTTCACGAAAGGAAAATTGAGTAGAGGTTGAAAAAAAACGCAATATTTATTAAAATTTTATAAAATCCCCACAGTTGACAAAAAAGGGCAGAACCATATAATATGTTTCGTTGGTGTTTCGTTATTGATTCATCGGGTTTTTTATCGATGTTTCGTAAACGATAAAGCATGGCAGAGATAATAATTGGTCGTGTCCGGGGTGTCGCGGCTGTTATTATAAATATTTCATATTTTTGAAAGGAGAAAGCCTAATGTCGGAGTATATTCTTGAGATGAGGAATATAAGTAAGACTTTTCCCGGAGTTAAGGCGCTTGACAATGTTCAATTGCAGGTAAAACCGGGTGAAGTACACGCTCTAATGGGTGAGAATGGTGCGGGAAAGTCAACTCTGATGAAGATCCTTATGGGCATATACACAAAGGATCCTGAAGGAGAAATATTATTTGACGGAAAACCGTACAATGTTTCCAATCCCAAAGAAGCAATGGAACATGGTGTGGCGATGATCCATCAGGAGCTTAACCCGATACTTGACCTTCCGGTTTATGAAAACATATTTGTGGGCAGGGAGATCAAAAAACACGGACTGGTTGACAAAAAGGCCATGTCGAGGGAAGCAAAGAAGCTGATCGATGAATACGGACTTCATATTTCACCGAACGAGACACTTAGGAATCTTACAGTTGCACAATGCCAGCTTATAGAGATAATAAAAGCAGTTTCGATCAACGCAAAGGTTATTGTAATGGATGAGCCTACGGCGGCTATTACAGAGCGTGAGGTAGAAACACTTTTTGAGCATATTAACAACCTTAAGAAAAAGGGAGTTGCGATAATATATATATCACATCGTATGGATGAGATATTCCGTATCTGTGATACGATCAGCGTTTTCCGTGACGGAAAGTATATCGGAAAGGGATCGACAGAGGAGCTTACGGAGAATGATCTTATAAAGATGATGGTTGGTCGAGAGATCACGGATCAGTTCCCGAAGCTGGAGGCAAAAATAGGTGATGTTGTTTTCGAAGCGAAAAACATCAACTACAAAAAGAAAGTAAAAAATGTAAGCATTTCCGTAAAGGCCGGAGAGATATATGGTATTGCGGGTCTTGTCGGTGCCGGACGAAGCGAGCTTGTTGAGAGCATATTCGGCGTAAGACGAATGGACAGCGGAGAAGTTTATGTTAAAGGCAAAAAGGTGGATGTAAAACAGCCATCGGATATAATCAACGAGGGAGTGGCTCTTGTAACCGAGGACAGAAAGGTTACCGGGCTTAACCTGGTGGGAACCGTTGGCGAGAATATATCAATGGTTGCCATCAAGAAGATGCTTTCAGGCGGTCTTTACAGCAAGGCTAAGGCAATCAAATCTTCAGATGAATATATAGAGAAATTAAAGATAAAAACACCTTCCGGAAATGAGATAGTCGGAAACCTTTCCGGCGGAAATCAGCAGAAGGTTGTTATAGCCAAATGGTTACTGAATGAACCGGATATCATCATAATGGATGAGCCTACACGAGGAATAGACGTAGGAGCGAAGAGAGATATATATATTCTTATGGGTGAGCTTGTGCAGCAGGGCAAGGCAGTTATAATGATATCGGGAGAAATACCGGAGCTTATGGGCGTCTGCGACAGAATAGGTGTCATGGCGGAGGGAACTCTGTCCGGAGAACTTTCACGCGACGAATTCAGCCAGGAAAAAATCATGGAACTTGCATCTAAGATTGCGGTTTAAACAATAGAGAGGTATTAAACATTATGCAGAAGAAATCATTTGGATCAATAATGAGTCGCTATTTCATAATCGTTATATTTGTTGCGGTCGTGATTATTTTTGCAGCAATGAATCCGAAATTTATAGCGGTTGATAATTTAAAGGTTATACTTAAGCAGACTTCGATAATCGGTATAGCATCATTTGGTATGATGTTCGTAATCATAAGCGGCGGATTCGATATGTCCGTTGGTTCAACAATGGCGTTTACGGGAATCCTTTCAGCTATTCTCGGAAACGGTGATTATCCGCTCATTGTTCCGCTTGTTGTTGCGCTTTTGGCAGGATTTGCAGTCGGCGTTGTAAACGGTATCGGTATTGCAAAGGGAAATATCCCGGCATTTATCATGACACTCGGTACTATGCAGGCGGCAAGAGGTCTTGCACTTGTAGTGTCAGGAGGAAAAACGGTTACAGGTCTTAGCTCGGAATACAAGGCAATTACGTCGGGTGACTACTCACTTGCCATTATTTTCGTAGCAGTTATCATTGTTTGCTCGTTTGTTTTATCAAAGACAGTTTTCGGACGTCGTGTATACGCCTGCGGCGGAAATGTTCAGGCTGCACGAGTTGCCGGTATTAATACAACATTTATAAAGGTTGCTGTATTTACGATAATGGGTGTACTTGCAGGTTTCTGCGGATTCCTTCTTACATCACGTACAACAGTCGGACAGCCTACAGCAGCTGACGGCTACGAGATGGATGCCATCACGTCATGCGTTATCGGTGGTGTTTCCATGAGCGGCGGTGTCGGAAAATCATGGGGCGTTGTAGTAGGTGCTTTCCTTATCACGGTTATCACAAACGGACTTAACGGAATGGGCGTTGATTCCAGCTGGCAGAAGGTTGTCAAAGGTGCTATCATAGTTATCGCCGTTCTTATCGATATCAAGACGAAGGAAAGAAAGAATTAATTTTTTAAATGTGTTAACTTATTAAAGTTAAAATAAAAGGAGGAAAAAGGAAATGAAAAGACGAATCAACAAAATTGTTGCTTTAGCAGCTGCATCAGCAATGGCAGTAGCTATGTTCGCAGGATGCGGATCATCATCAAGCAGCTCAAGCAGCAGCGCAGCAAGCACATCATCAGCAAGCTCATCAACGAGCGAGGCATCCAGCACATCTTCAGCAAGCTCATCAAGCTCAACTGAGACAGCTGGAACGGATTACAAGATTGCAATTTCTCATCAGCATATGACAAATGCATTCCAGAATTCCGTAACAGAGGGTGCTGATCAGGCAGCTGAGGATCTTGGCGTAACAGTACAGCACTTTGATGCAAACCAGGACGTTGCACAGCAGATTTCTGATATAGAGCAGTGCATATCTGACGGATATGACGCTATCATCTTCGAGCCGGTTGATCCTGCAGGTCTTGCAGACACAGCTCAGAAGGTAGTTGACGCAGGCATCGTTTGCATTAACTATGTATCAAAGATCGACGGAGCTGAGGATATCCTCAACGGATATGCAGGAGCATCTAACGTAGAAGCCGGCGAGACAGAAATGCAGCAGGTTTGCGATCTGCTTGGTGGATCAGGAAACATTGCAATCCTTACAGGACCTGAGGGAGATGCAAGCGGACTTCTTCGTTATGAAGGATATCAGAACATCCTTGATGAGAACCCGGACATCAACGTTGTTGTAGAGGCAGCTGCTGACTGGGATACAACAAAGGCTATGGAGACAGTAGAGAGCTGGGGATCCAACTATGAGCTTGATGCTATCGTTTGTGAGAACGACGGTATGGCAGTTGGTGCTGCTAATGCTCTTGGAGAGAACAGCGGCGTTATCATCACAGGTGTTGATGCATCTGATGACGGTCTTGAGGCTATCGAAAAAGGACTTCAGACAGGTACAGTTTCACAGGATGCCGTACAGCAGGGATACCTTGCAGTTCAGCTCGCAGTTGACTGCCTTAACGGCGATGTAACTTCTTATGATGAGTACCTCGTTGAGAACGAGTGGGTTACAGCAGACAACGTAGCTGATTTCCTTAAGTAATTAAGAATCAAATTAAATAAGCAGTATTACGGCGGATTGCGTTAGCACAAAGGTGCGGGGCAATCCGCTTTGTAGGTTTAAATTCCATCCTGTAAGGGGTGGAATTTTTTTACGGCCGATGTTTTTATACAAAAAAACAGCCTTCTAATTAGTAAGATTATTTATTGCGTAACATTTGGTAAACAACTTATAATCAAGCCAGTGCATTGGTCGAAAAATGTGTAAGTTATTTAAGAATCGATGTATAAGTGCGTAAAAAACAGAAAGCAGGGGTAAAAGGTTATGGAATTAAAATTCGGAATAGTTGGCGGAGGCGGCGGATATATAGGAGATGTTCATCGCCACGGAGCGATAATGGACGATCTGGCTGTGCTTGTATGCGGATGCTTTTCGAGAAACAAACAGAGAAACCTTGATACGGGGCATAAATGGCACATACATGATGACGGCAGGATATATCCGGATTACCGGAGCATGGCGGAAGCCGAGTCTAAGCGTGAGGACGGCATAAATTTCGTGTCCATAGCGACACCGAACAACAGCCATTACGAGATAGCAAAATGCTTCCTTGAACACGGAATAAACGTAATGTGCGATAAACCGCTGGCCTGCAGCGTTGAACAGGGTCTCGACCTTAAAAAAACAGCCGAAGAAAAGGGACTGATGTTCGGGCTGACGTATACATTTACCGGCTATGCCATGGTACGCCAGGCAAGAGAGATGATAGATAACGGAGCCATCGGCGACATACTTTACGTAACGGCGGAGTTCCCGCAGGATTGGTTGATCGCATCTCTTGTGAGGGATGATTCGGATCAGGCATTATGGAGACTCGATCCGGAAATCGCCGGAGATTCATTTTGCACGGCAGACGTAGGAACTCATCTCGAACAGCTTATTACGCAGTCAACTGGCTTGAAGGTAAAACGTGTACTGGCGCGTTTTGATAAATATCCCCGTAATCTGCCTCTTGAGACAAACACCACCGTCATGCTGGATTTCGGAAATGAAGTTTCGGGAATGATGTGGGCTTCCACCATCGCCATGGGCTACGAGTGCGAGATAAATATAAGAATATTCGGAACGAAGGGCGCCATAGAGTGGAGCCAGAGCAGACTCGGCGAGCTGAAGTACACAAAGATCAACGAGCCGTCGCAGATATTTACAGCAACGAGGGATTATCTCTATGAGGAAAGCAGAAGATTAAGCAGGCTTCCGTCCGGCCATCCGGAGGGTCTGTACGAAGCTTTCGGAAATATCTACAGATCATATTGTGAACATCTTATAGCCCGAATTGAAGGCAAAAAGGCGGAGAATTTTACATATCCGACCATTGACGACGGCATACACGGACTGAAATTTGTGGACGCGTGCATTAAGAGCAACAAGGAAGGAAATATCTGGGTAGAAGTTTAATCCGACGCGCAAGATTTCATGCAAAATGCAATAATTTGTATTGATTTTTTAGGGCTTATCGGATAAAATTTAATGGCAGTATTGTGATAGTTTTAACAGACGACGTGATTATAACAAAAATTTCCGGTCAGGGGTGGACGGAAAGATTTTGGGCGTCTGAACAACTACGGAGGTGGTAAGAAGAATGTTAGAAAAATCCTATTACGATAAGACAGATGCGATAATTGCCGAGCACGGCACGAAGCAATCTGCCTTAATTCCAATAATTCAGGATATTCAGGCTGCATATCGCTACCTTCCGCTGGAGCTTTTAAGCTACGTTGCGGAAAAACTCGGTATAAACGAGGCGAAGGCGTACAGTGTTGCCACATTTTACGAGAATTTCTCGTTCGAGCCCAAGGGAAAATACGTAATAAAGGTATGCGACGGTACCGCATGCCATGTACGTGGCTCGAATCCTATATTGGAAAGACTTTATGCAGAGCTTGGTCTCTCACGTGACAAGAAGACAACAGATGACATGCTCTTTACGCTCGAAACCGTTTCGTGCCTCGGCGCGTGCGGTCTTGCTCCCGTCATGACGATAAACGACAAGGTTTATCCCGCAATGACACCGGATACGGCGGCAGAGATAATAGAGGGATTGAGAGGTTGAGCGCATGGAGATAATAAAAAACAGGGAAGCCCTGAAGAAGGCAAGAGAATCCGCTCGTAAGGCGGTAGAGGACAGCAGGATCCGTATCCTTATCTGCGCCGGCACAGGCTGTATCGCAGGCGGTTCAGACAAGATATACGCGAGAATGTGTGAACTCGTAAAGGAAAATCCGAACATAGAAGTTCATTTCGGTGAGGGAATAGCTCACGGCAACGGCGACATAGAGGTTCATAAGAGCGGATGCCACGGTTTCTGCGAAATGGGACCGCTTATGCGTATCGAGCCCATGGGAATCCTTTACACAAAGGTTAAGCTTGAGGACTGCGAAGCCATATTCCATCAGACGATAGAAAAAGGCGAGATAATCCGTGATCTGCTTTTCAAAAAGGACGGCGTGGAGTATCAGCGTCAGGACGATATACCGTTCTACAGCAAGCAGATGAGAAACGTGCTTAAAAACTGCGGTCATATCGACGCGGAGCACATAGAAGAATACATGGCAACCGGCGGCTACAGTGCACTTGAAAAGGCACTGTTTGAAATGACGCCTGAAGAGGTTGTACAGGAAATCTCAGACTCCAACCTCAGGGGCCGTGGAGGCGGCGGTTTCAAGACCGGCTACAAGTGGTCTCAGGTTGCAAGACAGAAAGAGAAGATCAGATACGTTGTCTGCAACGGTGATGAGGGCGATCCGGGTGCGTTCATGGACAGAAGTGTCATGGAAGGCGATCCCCACAAGATGATAGAGGGCATGATGATAGCAGCCTACGCCGTTGGAGCGCAGGAAGGCTACATATACGTGCGCGCGGAGTATCCGCTGGCAGTAAGCCGTCTTAAAACAGCAATCGCACAGGCAGAGGAATGCGGTCTCTTGGGAGACAACATTCTGGGAACAGGCTTCTCATTCCGTCTCCATATAAACAGAGGAGCGGGAGCCTTCGTCTGCGGCGAGGGCAGTGCCCTTACGGCATCCATAGAAGGAAACAGAGGTATGCCCCGTGTTAAACCGCCAAGAACGGTTGAGCAGGGTCTTTTCGCTAAGCCTACTGTTCTTAATAACGTTGAGACATTCGCAAATGTTCCTATGATAATCCAGAATGGTTCAGAATGGTTTACCGGCATCGGTTCACCAAACAGCCCGGGAACAAAGGCATTCGCACTTACAGGAAGTGTTAAGAACACGGGTCTTATAGAGGTTCCCATGGGAACGACGCTTCGCGAGATCATATACGATATCGGCGGCGGCATAAAGGGCGACGGCGAGTTTAAGGCTGTACAGATAGGCGGACCCTCCGGCGGCTGTCTTACATCACAGCACCTTGATATGGGACTTGATTTCGACTCCCTTAAGAAGATCGGCGCCATGATCGGTTCCGGCGGACTCGTTGTAATGGACAACAATACCTGTATGGTAGAGGTTGCACGTTTCTTCATGAACTTCACCCAGAACGAGAGCTGCGGAAAGTGCGTACCGTGCCGTGAAGGTACGAAGCGTATGCTGGAGATCCTTGAGAGAATCGTTTCCGGCAGAGGAAAACTGGAAGATCTCGACATGCTCCAGGAGCTTGCGGGAACGATAACAGATACGGCATTGTGCGGCCTCGGAAAGAGCGCGGCTCTGCCGGTAATGAGTACGCTTCGCCTTTTCAGAAACGAGTACGAGGAGCACGTTGTTGAGAAACGCTGCGCGGCTCATGTTTGCTCGGCGATGAAGAGATACATCATCAGTCCTGACAGATGTAAGGGCTGCTCGAAGTGTGCGAGAAACTGCCCGGCAGGTGCTATATCAGGCAAGATCAAAGAACCATTCGTTATCGACACAGATGTCTGCATCAAGTGCGGAGCCTGCGAGAGCTCATGTGCGTTTGGCGCAATTCATGTAGAATGGTAAGGGGGTGAATGAGAATGGGTTTTATGACAATAAACAACAGCCGCGTGGAATTTACCGATGAGAAAAATGTCCTTTCGGTTATCCGCAAGGCAGGAATAAATCTTCCGACCTTCTGTTATCATTCTGAGCTTTCAACTTACGGCGCGTGCCGTATGTGCGTGGTTGAGGACGACAGAGGAAAGGTATTCGCGTCGTGCTCGGAAGTACCGCGTGACGGAATGGTTATTTATACCAATACACCGAGACTTCAGCATCACAGAAAGATGATCATCGAGCTTATGCTGGCGTCCCACAACAGGGATTGCACAAGCTGCGCGAAGAACGGTGTTTGTACGCTTCAGAATCTTGCAAACCAGCTTAACGTAAGCAACGTAAGATTTAAGAATTATAAGAAGGAACTGCCTAAGGACATGAGCTCCGACGGCATCATCCGCGATCCCAATAAGTGTATTCTCTGCGGTGACTGCGTGCGCATATGTGATGAGGTACAGGGTCTGGGAATCATCGATTTCGTATCGAGAGGATCCAAAATGCACGTTACCACGGCATTTGATAAGCCGCTTTCCGAGACGATGTGCGTAGGCTGCGGTCAGTGCCGTGTCGTATGTCCGACGGGAGCTATCATTATCAAACGTGATATGCAGCCTGTATGGGAGGCATTGGCAGATAAGAACACCACAGTTATAGCTCAGATAGCACCGGCTGTCCGCGTGGCTATAGGCGAGCGTTTCGGATTACCGAAGGGCGTGAACGCAATAGGTCTTCTGGCTGCTGCACTTCGCCGCATGGGCTTCGACAGAGTTTATGATACCAACTTCGGCGCCGACATTACGGTAATGGAGGAGTCAAAGGAATTCCTCGACAGGCTTGAAAACGGCGGAAAGCTTCCGCTCTTCACATCCTGCTGCCCGGGCTGGGTAAAATACTGCGAGCAGAAATATCCGGAGTTTAAGGAAAATCTTTCCTCATGCAAATCTCCCCAGGAGATGTTCGGAGCACTTCTTAAGGAAGAGGCGAGGGTAAACAAAGAGGAAAAGAAGACCTTCGTTGTATCTATAATGCCGTGTACGGCTAAAAAGAGCGAGATAAAGCGTCCGGAGCACTTTACAGAGGGCGAGCAGGACGTGGATATTGTTCTTTCCACCATCGAGGTCAGCAGAATGATCCGTGAGGCAGGTCTTGATCTTGCACAGCTCAAACCCGAATCACTGGATATGCCCTTCGGTCTTGCATCCGGCGGAGCTGCAATCTTCGGAGTTACGGGCGGTGTTACAGAGGCCGTTATCAGAAGGATCGTAAACAGCGGCAGAGCTGCGGATCTGGAGAACATAAGCCAGCTCGGAATACGCGGCGAGAAGGGCTTCAAGGAAGCTTCCATAATGGTAGGCGACAGAGAAGTCAAGATAGCTGTCGTAAGCGGACTTCGCAATGCGGGAGATCTTCTTGATAAGATCAAATCCGGCGAGGCTCAGTACGATTTCGTCGAGGTTATGGCTTGCTCGAGAGGCTGCATAGGCGGCGGCGGACAGCCTACACCGAAGAGCCCAAGAACGAGAACCGCGAGAACAGAGGGTATCTACGAGGTGGACAGAACTTCGCAGATAAAGATCTCCAACGAGAACCCCATTGTTGCAAACGTTTACAACGGAATCTTAAAGGGCAAGGAGCACAAGCTTCTGCACACAAGATAAAAAACAGGCAAAATTCAGGGCGGTGCGCTATCAGGCGTGCCGCTCTTGTTGTTGCAAAGCGAGTGGGAGCCGGATTACTCGATTAGTGGCTAGTGGACAGTGAGCGGCGGCTAGTGGTCAGTGATTAGCGGTTAGTGGTAAGAAAGTCGTAATTTACTAATTGGGGGACTGTGTGTATAATTGGATTTGAGCATTGCGAAAGAGCAAGACACGGGGCAATGCTGTGTTAGAAAGATAAAAATATCTTTGAATTCAATTATACGGCGCATAAGAGGAATTATAAATGACATACAGACAGGATGCGGAGATGATCGTCGGGGAGATCCTGGCGGATTATAAAAATGAAAGAACTATAGATAAGATGGACGATCAGTACGACAAGCCCAACAAGGAGATCATCGTCGGAATAATCGACAATCTTATGAAGATAGTATACCCGGGATATCTTCGGGACAGACGTTACAAGAGCTATAATCCTTCAAATCAGGTTGTAACGCTTATTGAGGATGTTATGTACCGTCTGAATCAGCAGATAGTCTGCGCAAGGAAGATTGTTCATGTGGATGGCGACGATCCGGCAGAGCTGGAAAAAAGAGCGTATGCCGATACAGTGGAATTTATGAGGCGCATACCGAAGGTGCGGGAATATCTGGAAACAGATCTTCAGGCCACGTTTGACGGCGATCCGGCGGCGAAGAGTTTCGACGAGGTAATACTGGCGTATCCGGGACTTTTTACTATTACGGTATTCCGCCTCGCCCACGAGCTGTTTCTCATCGGAGTGCCCCTTATCCCAAGGATAATGACGGAGCACGCCCACAGCCTTACGGGAATAGATATCCACCCCGGCGCGACCATAGGAAAGTATTTCTTTATAGATCACGGAACCGGTATCGTTATAGGTGAGACCACTGTAATAGGAAAGAATGTGAAGGTTTACCAGGGCGTTACCATCGGTGCGCTTTCCACGAGAGGCGGCCAGAGACTGAGAGATGTTAAGCGTCATCCGACCATCGAGGACGATGTTACGATATACGCCGGAGCTTCTATACTCGGCGGCAAGACCGTAATCGGAAAAGGATCTGTTATAGGAAGTAACGCGTTTATTACGAAGTCCATCGCAGCGGGAACCAGCGTCAGCATCCGCCAGCAGGAGCTGCAGATGAAGGATAATACCGCGTGGAACTAAATGCTTTGAAAGAAAAAATGAAATTAAAAAGATGCCTTGCGGCATCTTTTTAATTTCATTAAGAGGGGGATCTATATAAAAGTAATAATTTTTGGGCGAAGGTCTTTATGAAAACAGCCTCTGGGATTGCATCCATGACCTTCTTAACTTATGAACACATAATAATCTTTAATTATGAACGACATGTGAGTGCAAAAAAAAGAAAAAATAAAAAATATAAAGAAACTATAAAATCAATCGGAACAAAGAATTATCGGTTTTTTAATCGTTGACAAATAGTTTAAAGTTGAATTATATTAGGTAATACAAGTTTGGAATATAGTAATAGCGTACAAGAGAAAGAGAAAAATTTTGAACACTATTACCGAAAGTAGTAATTGGTGCATCGAGATAAAATTGATGTGCCTATTGTTGTAGAAGTATTAATAATGAGAGAATAGTAACGATCGGAATCAGAAAGGAGAGAGAAGAGATGATAAAAACCTTGGCGGGTTATGTGCGGGAATATAAGCGCGCAGCCATCATTACCCCTATACTCATGGTCATAGAGGTAATCTTCGACATGCTCATCCCGTTTATCATGTCCATGCTTATAGACGAAGGCGTCCAGGCGGGTGACATGGGAAAGATAGTCCAGTATGGTCTGCTAATGCTGGTGGCGGCTATGGCAGCACTTTTTGTAGGTGTTATGGGAGCAAAGACGGGTGCGAAGGCATCCACGGGATTTGCCAAAAACCTAAGATGGGGAATGTTCAGCAACATACAGACATTCTCATTTGCGAATATCGATAAATTCAACACGGCATCCCTTGTAACGAGAATGACCACGGATATCACAAACGTTCAGACGGCGTTCCTTATGATAATAAAGATAGCGGCGAGAGCGCCGGTGAGCCTTATCGTTGCCATGGTAATGACGTTTGTTATCAATGCCCGGATTGCGACGATATATCTTATCGCAGTTGTTGCGTTGGCGTGTGTTCTGGCAATCATAATGACAAAGAGCACAAAGTATTTCCGCAGTATTTTCCCGAAATATGATGCCTTAAACGAGAGCATTCAGGAGAACGTAACGGGAATAAGAGTAGTTAAATCCTTCGTTCGCGAAGAACACGAAATAAAGAAGTTCGGCAAGGCCAGCGAGAATATATACAGGCTTTTTGTAAAAGCGGAGAAGCTTCTTGCCACGGCATCGCCGGTAATGATGTTTACGATCTACGCCTGCATAATCCTCGTAAGCTGGGTCGGCGCAAACTTCATCGTTCAGGATATATTTACGACAGGCGAGCTGATGAGTATGCTCACCTACTGCATGAACATACTTATGAGCCTTATGATGCTCTCAATGATTTTCGTCATGATAACCATGAGCGAGGCCAGCGCTGAGCGTATATGCGAAGTGCTTAACGAAAAGAGCAGCCTTCACAATCCGGAAAATCCCGTTATGGAGGTCAAGGACGGCAGCGT
>CAYMAY010000005.1:17492-31516 GCA_964388555.1 uncultured Lachnospiraceae bacterium | reverse complement strand
AACGCCACTGAAGAGGAATGCAAAGAGGCGTGTGTACTTGCCTGCGCCGATGATTTCATATCAAAAATGCCGAACGGCTATAATACTCATATAGAGCAGGGCGGAACCAACGTTTCCGGCGGTCAGAAGCAGAGGATATGTATAGCCAGAGCCCTTCTTAAGAAGCCGAAGATCCTTATTCTCGATGATTCTACAAGTGCGGTTGATACTGCCACGGAGCGCAGGATAAGAGAGGGCTTAAGTGAAAAGCTGCCGGATATGACGAAGATAATCATCTCCCAGAGAATATCCAGCATCCAGCAGGCGGACAAGATAGTCGTGATGGATGACGGATGCATAAACGGCATCGGAACCCACGATGAGCTCCTTGCGAACAATGAAATCTACAAAGAGGTCTACGAATCCCAGCAGGGCGGAAGCGGAGACTTTGACGAGATGGGAGGTGAAGCCTGATGCCGAGAACACCGCAAGTAAAAAAAGGACAGAAGCTTAGGGTAGAAAACCCCTTAGAGATCATGAAAAGGGTAATGAAGTACGTAGGCCGCAGCTACAGCGTGGCCATGGTAGTCGTACTCATCCTTATAGTTGTGGGCGTATGGTCCACGATACAGGGAACAATGTTCCTGCAGACGCTTATCGACTCATATATCATCCCGCTTACAAAGCAGGCGAATCCGGATTTCGGGCCGCTGCTTAAAGCCATAACCAGAGTTGCCATATTCTACGCGGTAGGCGTAGTGGCTATATATGTAAGAAGTATCATAATGGCGTATGTCACCCAGGGAACTCTCAGAAACCTGCGTGATGAGCTGTTTTCGAAAATGGAACTTCTTCCTATAAGATATTTTGATTCTCACGCCCGCGGCGACATAATGTCTGTCTACACCAACGACATAGATACGCTTCGCCAGATGATAAGCCAGAGTATACCGCAGATAATCAATTCGGCCATAACGATAGTAATGTCCATCGTGAGCATGATAATCATTTCGGTGCCGCTGACATTGTATTCCCTAGGAATGCTCTTTGTTATGGTGCTCATATCAAAGAAATTCGCGGGCAAGAGCGGAAAATATTTCGTTAAACAGCAGCAGTGCATAGGACAGCTGGACGGTTATATCGAGGAGATGATGGCAGGCCAGAAGGTTGTTAAGGTCTTCAATCACGAGGAGAAGGCAAAAGAGCAGTTCAAGGAATTGAACGACATGCTCTGCGACGCCGCAAACAACGCCAACAAGAACGCCAACATCATGATGCCTATAAATGCCAACCTGGGATACATCAGCTACGTAGGATGCGCGATCCTTGGAGGTGCGTTGGCACTTGGCGGAGTCGGCGGATTAACACTGGGCGGAATCGCCAGCTTCTTAACACTGAACAAGAGCCTTTCGCAGCCGGTATCTATGGTAAGCATGGAGATAAATTCCATAATCATGGCTCTTGCAGGTGCGGAGAGAGTATTTAAGCTTCTCGATGAAGTGCCTGAGACAGACGGCGGAACGGCTTCCCTCGTAAACGTAAAAGAGGGAATAGAGGAACTGGAGGAGACAAGTGAGAGAACGGAGCGTTGGGCATGGAAGAATCCCCAGACCGGCAAGCTTCGTGAGCTCAAGGGTGATGTTCGATTCGAAAATGTCGATTTCGGATATGTTCCTGAGAAAACGGTTCTTCATGATCTGTCACTTTACGCGAAGCCCGGACAGAAGATAGCCTTCGTCGGTTCTACCGGAGCGGGAAAGACCACCATCACGAACCTTATAAACAGATTCTACGATATTAAAGCGGGAACTATCACATACGACGGCATAAGCATAAGCGACATAAATAAGGGCGCGCTGAGAAGATCACTTGGCGTTGTTCTTCAGGAAGCGGTGCTGTTTTCGGGAACCGTTATGGATAACATAAGATACGGCCGCCCCGATGCAACGGACGAAGAGGTCATTGCGGCGGCGAAGCTGGCAAATGCCGATTCATTTATAAGACAGCTTCCGGAGGGCTATAACACCATGATAAAGGGCAACGGAACACAGCTCAGCCAGGGTCAGAAACAGCTTCTTACCATAGCAAGAGCCGCTGTCGCGGATCCGCCTGTTATAATCCTTGACGAGGCCACCAGCTCCATAGATACGAGAACGGAGCGAATCGTCCAGGAAGGTATGGATAAGCTTATGGAGGGACGCACCAGCTTTGTTATCGCCCACAGGCTTTCCACGGTTAAAAACTCCAACGCCATAATGGTTCTGGAGAACGGTGTCATCATCGAGCGCGGCACCCACGACCAGCTTATCGAGCAAAAAGGAAGATATTACCAGCTTTACACGGGCCATACGGCGTGAAACTTGCACGAAAATTTCAAACAGAATATCTTTTAAAATTCCCCCGTCTTCTTGCAGGCGGGGGAAGATTTGACTAAAAGCCCAAAAAAGCGCGAAAAAACAATGCTGTCTTTGGGAGAATAAACCGCTTGTAAATGTTATTGCGATTGTGTAATATATTAAGTGCTAACGTTTTTTTGAATGAAGGAATGTTCATTAATGGTCGACATAGTTTTACATAAGGAGGAATCAACGAAATGATCTTAGCAGATTCGACTTCAGCGTCAGGCGGCGGCGGAATGTCCATGATAATAATGATAGTAGCTCTTATCGCTATCATGTATTTTATGATGATACGTCCGCAGAATAAGGAAAAGAAAAAAATGCAGGCTATGCTCTCTGAGCTGGCACCCGGCGATGCTGTCGTAACTACTGCCGGCTTTTACGGCGTTGTAATAGACATGACGGAAGACGATGTCATTGTTGAGTTCGGAAACAACAAGAATTGCAGAATTCCGATGAAGAAGGAAGCTATTATACAGGTTGAGAAGCCGCAGGAAGCTGTCAGCAAAAAAGATAGCAGCGAAGATGGAAATAAATAATTGCTTGAAGGACAATCTGTTGTTTAGCTGAACGACAGATTGTTTTTGCGCTATTGGAGAACAAAAAATTCATTTTATCGGAGAATGAGATGGAAAATAGAATAGGATTGATATACGGAGACGGCATAGGCCCGGAGATCGTTTCACAGGCAAAGCGGGTTTTGGATGCCGTGTCAAAAAAATACAATGTAGATTTTGAATACGAAAGACTTTTGCTGGGCGGAGAATCCATTGACGAATATGGCGAACCCCTTACGGACGACACAATAGCCCGTGCAAAGACGTGTGATGCCGTTCTTATGGGCTCCATAGGCGGCGACGCCAAGACATCACCGTGGTATAAGCTCGCGCCGCAGCTGCGTCCGGAGGCAGGTCTTCTTAAGATCAGAAAATCTCTTGGTCTTTTCGCAAATTTAAGACCGGCAAACTTATACAAAGAGCTTCAGAAGGCATGCCCGCTTAAAAAGAAGATAAAGAAAGACGGCTTTGATATGATCATTGTCCGTGAGCTTACGGGCGGTCTTTACTTCGGAGAGAGACATACAGAGGAAATAGACGGCGTTCGCACCGCGGTGGACACTCTCAAATACGATGAAAATGAGATCAGAAGAATAGCCATAAAGGCATTTGAGATAGCTTCCAAGCGCAGAAACAAGGTTACCAGTGTGGACAAGGCAAACGTTCTTGATTCGTCCAGACTGTGGCGCACCGTTGTGGAGGAAGTAGCTAAGGATTATCCGGATGTTACGTTAGAGCATATGCTGGTTGATAACTGCGCGATGCAGCTTGTTATGAATCCGGCGCAGTTCGATGTTGTACTTACCGAGAACATGTTCGGCGATATCCTCTCTGATGAGGCCAGCATGATAACAGGCTCCATAGGAATGCTTGCGTCGGCAAGTCTTAACGAGACAAAGTTCGGTCTTTACGAGCCGAGCCACGGCTCCGCACCCGACATAGCGGGAAAAGATCTTGCAAATCCCATAGCCACCATACTTTCCGCAGCCATGATGCTGAGATTCTCACTGGGTCTCGACGAGGCGGCAGATAAGATAGAAGACGCTGTAAAGGAAGTCCTCGCAGAGGGCTGGCGCACACCCGACATTTATTCTGAGGGAACGAAGAAGGTCGGCACAGAGAAAATGGGAGATTTGATAGTAAAGAAAATTTGATCGGGGAGAAAAATATGAAATTAAACGGATCACAGATCGTAATGGAATGCCTGAAGGAACAGGGCGTAGATACCGTTTTTGGATATCCCGGAGGCACCATATTAAATATTTATGACGCTTTGTATCAGACAGAGGGAATAAGACATATTCTCACGTCCCACGAGCAGGGCGCGGCTCATGCGGCGGATGGTTACGCCAGAGCCACCGGCAAGGTGGGCGTCTGTATGGCCACCAGCGGACCGGGAGCGACGAACCTGGTAACGGGAATCGCTACGGCGTATATGGATTCCATTCCCGTAGTTGCCATAACGGCAAACGTAAGCAAGCCAATGCTTGGAAAGGATTCCTTCCAGGAGATAGATATTTCCGGCGTCTGCGTGCCCATAACAAAGCACAGCATGATCGTTAAGAATATAAACGAGCTGGCAGATACCATAAGAAAGGCTTTCCGCATAGCCAAGAGCGGACGCAAGGGTCCTGTTCTCGTGGATATCACAAAGGATGTTACGGCGGCGGAATGCGAATACGAATATAAAGCGCCGGTTGATACATCGGTGGACGCGTCGATGATATCCGACGAAGCGGTGGCAGAGGCTGCCCGGATGATAAACGAATCCAAAAAGCCGTTTATTTTCGTCGGCGGCGGGGCTGTTGCCTCGGGAGCATATCTTGAGGTAAGAGAGCTTGCGGATAAGCTTGATGCACCGGTATGTGATTCGCTTATGGGAAAAGGCGTTTTCCCCGGAACAGATAAGAAGTACACCGGCATGATGGGAATGCACGGAACAAAGGCATCCAACCTTGGTCTTTATTCCTGTGACCTGCTTATAACGCTGGGCGCGCGATTCTCAGACAGATGTTTCGGAAGCCCGAAGACATTCCCAAAGAGCGCGAAGGTGCTTCAGATAGATATAGATGAGGCGGAGATAAATAAGAATGTTACGGTTTCCCACAGCGTTACGGGAGACGTTAAGGAAGTTCTTAAGAAGCTTATACCACTTGTGGAGCCTCATAAAAATGAGGAGTGGATCGACAAGATACACGAGCTTAAGACAAACTTCCCGCTTACCTACGATATGAAATCCCTTACCGGACCGTCCATCGTAAATGCCGTTTACGAGATGACGGAAGGAAAGGCCACAATAGTTACGGATGTAGGACAGCATCAGATGTGGGCGGCGCAGTATTATAAATATACGAGACCGCGCCAGCTTCTTACCTCCGGCGGCCTCGGAACAATGGGCTACGGCCTGGGAGCTTCCATGGGAGCGAAGGTCGGAACGCCGTCAAATGTGGTAATAAACATAAGCGGAGACGGCTGCTTCAGAATGAACCTGAACGAGCTTGCAACCGTTTCGAGAAGCGAAATACCGGTTATAGAGATAGTGATAAATAACCACGTTCTGGGTATGGTTCGCCAGTGGCAGACGCTTTTCTACGGAAAACGTTATTCGAATACCGTGCTTGAAGACAAGGTGGATTTCGTCAAGGTATCGGAAGGCCTCGGAGTTCCCGGAACAAGAGTTACCACACTTGCCGAGTTCAAAGATGCCCTTGATAAGGCACTTAAATCGGGAGAACCCGCTATGATAGAATGCGTCATAGAAAAGGACGACAAGGTATTCCCGATGATACCGGCAGGAGCGGCAAACGCAGAGGTGTTCGACGACGCCGATCTTGATTAAAAGGTTAATAAAAGAGGAGCTTTTAAGAAAAATACATTAACAAATCAGAGGAGAGTTAAAATGAGCAGAGTATATAATTTTTCGGCTGGTCCGGCAGTACTTCCGGAAGAGGTGCTTAAAGAGGCACAGGCAGAGTTCTTGGATTATCAGGGCTGCGGAATGTCCGTTACCGAGATGAGCCACCGTTCAAAGGTATTTGACGGAATAATAGAGGGCGCCGAGGCAGATCTTCGCGATCTCTTAAACATACCGTCGGATTACGAGGTTCTCTTTATAGCAGGCGGCGCAACACTTCAGTTTGCCCAGATTCCTATGAACCTTATGAAGAACAGAGTTGCCGACTACATCATCACCGGTCAGTGGGCTAAGAAGGCATATCAGGAGGCAGCCATCTTCGGTAAGGCAAACAAGATCGCATCCTCAGAGGATAAGACATTCTCCTATATCCCGGATTGCAGCGATCTTCCCATATCACCGGATGCCGACTACGTATACATCTGCGAAAACAACACAATATACGGAACAAAATACAAAAAGCTCCCCAACACAAAGGGAAAGCTTCTCGTAGCTGATGTTTCCTCATGCTTCCTTTCGGAGCCGGTTGACATCACAAAGTACGGAATCATGTACGGCGGCGTTCAGAAGAATATCGGACCTGCCGGAATGTGCATAGTAATCATCAGAAAAGATCTCATAACAGACGATGTACTTGAGGGAACGCCTACCATCATGAAGTACAAGACTCAGGCAGACGCTAAATCCCTTTACAACACACCGAACTGCTTCTCAATCTATATGTGCGGCAAGGTATTCAAGTGGCTTAAAGCCATGGGCGGTCTTGAGGAGATGAAGAAGCGCAACGAGAAGAAGGCTGCTGTCCTTTACGATTATCTCGATTCCAGCAAGCTCTTCAGAGGAACCGTTCGCAAGGAAGACAGATCTCTCATGAACGTTCCCTTCGTTATAGGCGATGCCGAGAAGGAAGCTAAGTTCATCAAGGAATCTGACGCGGCAGGATTCAAGAGCCTTAAGGGACACAGAACAGTTGGCGGTATGAGAGCAAGTATCTATAACGCAATGCCTTATGAAGGTGTTACAAAGCTTGTAGATTTCATGAAGAAGTTTGAGGAGGAAAATCTGTAATGGTTAAGTACGCATGCCTCAATCCCGTATCGAAGGTCGGGACAAGCAAATTCACAGAGGATTATGTTAAGACAGAAGATGTAAACGAGGCCGAGGCCATATTGGTGCGCAGTGCGAAGATGCACGATATGGAGTTTTCGGATAATCTCTTAGCCGTTGCAAGAGCCGGCGCCGGAGTAAACAATATTCCCCTTGAGAAGTGCGCTAAGCAGGGAATCGTTGTATTTAATACGCCGGGAGCAAACGCAAACGGAGTTAAGGAGCTTGTTCTCGCAGGAATGCTTTTCGCATCCAGAGACATCATCGGCGGCGTTGAGTGGGTAAGATCAGACAGAAACGATCCCGATATCGCCAAGACTGCGGAAAAAGAGAAAAAGCAGTTTGCCGGCCGTGAGCTCAGCGGAAAGAAGCTTGGTATAATAGGTCTCGGAGCCATCGGACAGCTGGTAGGAAACGCAGCAACTCATCTCGGAATGGAAGTTTACGGCTACGATCCGTACATCTCTATAGACGCGGCATGGAATCTTTCCAGAAACATCAAACACATTAAGGATGTAAACGATATCTATTCAAAGTGCGACTATATAACAATACACGTTCCGCTTCTTGACAGCACAAAGGGCATGATAAACGCAGATGCTGTGGCAAAGATGAAGAAGGGCGCCGTTCTTCTTAACTTCGCAAGAGACCTTCTTGTTGATGAGAACGCTGTTATCGCGGCACTTAAGGACGGAAAGCTTCGCAAATATGTTACGGACTTCCCGAACACAACAGTTGCCGGCGTGCCGAATGTCATCATCACACCTCATATCGGTGCATCCACGCAGGAATCTGAGGACAACTGCGCAGTTATGGCTGTTAAGGAGCTGATGAACTTCATCGAGAACGGTAATATCCGCAATTCCGTAAACTATCCGAACTGCGACATGGGCGTATGCAGCTCGGCAGGAAGAATTGCCATTTACCATACAAATACGGTAAACATGCTGAGCACATGCACCGGAATCTTCGGAAAAGACGGCATAAACATCACCGATATGACGAATAAGAGCAAGGGCGATTTCGCATACACTCTTATCGACGTGGAAACGCCTGTAACGGATAAGCTTATCGATGACATCATGGCTATCGAGGGTGTTATCAGAGTAAGAAAAGTTAAATAAATAATATATCAACGGGACTGTTGCATTAAATGCATAATGTGGCAGTCCTTTTTAAAAGATATGCGGCCGGATTTTAAGGAAGATCCGGGTGCATAAGTTAAAAAAAGGAGCATTTATGGCTGAAATAAGACCATTTAAGGCGCTGCGCCCGGCAGCGGGACTGGAAGACAAAATAGCGGCGCTTCCCTATGACGTATACAACAGAGCCGAGGCGGCAGATGTGGTAAAGGATGATAAATACACATTCCTGCGCATAGACCGTCCCGAGACACAGTTTGAGCTCACCCATGACATGTACGCCGACGAGGTGTACGAAAAAGCATCACAGATGCTTGCCGAAATGGAGAAGGAGGGAAGCTTCGTTCAGGATGAGAAGGCGCAGCTTTATATTTATGAGCTTACAATGGACGGACGCGCCCAGACAGGGCTTGTTGCCGCGTCATCGGTAGACGATTATATAAACGGTGTCATAAAAAAGCACGAGAATACGCGAAAGGAAAAGGAAGCCGACCGTATAAGACACGTTGACGTGTGCAGCGCCCAGACGGGTCCCATATTCCTGGCTTATAATTCCAACCCGGCTGTCAAAGAGATAATAAACAGCGTCAAGAAGGAAGAGCCTTATGCGGATTTTGTTTCGGATGACGGCATAAGACACAGATGCTGGGCAATATCCGATGATGATAAGATAAACAGTCTTGTGGCACTCTTTGCCGAAATGTCCAATACTTATATTGCGGATGGTCATCACAGAGCAGCTTCCGCAGTAGCCGTTTCGAGAAAGAGACGCGAGGAGCATAAGGATTACAGCGGAAACGAGGAGTTCAACTATTTCCTCTCCGTGCTTTTTGATGCGGACGAGCTTAAGATAATGGATTACAACCGCGTCATAAAGGATCTCAACGGAAACACTGCCGATGAATTTATCACAAAGCTGTCACAGAAGTACGATATAAAGGACAGCGACGGCGCGTATCATCCGGCTGAAAAAGGCGAAGCGGGTCTTTATATAAACAAAAAGTGGTACAAGCTTACCGCCAAAGAGCAGTTTGTGAGAAATGATCCCGTGGGATGCCTCGATGTGGCGTATCTGCAAAGAGAGGTTCTCGCTCCCATACTTGGCATAACGGATCCTGCCACCGACAACAGAATCGATTTCGTCGGTGGAATAAGGGGCTTAAAGGAGCTGGAGAGACGCTGCGAAGAGGATGCCATAGCGGCGTTCGCAATGTATCCGACGGATATACATGAGCTTTTTGCCGTTGCCGATGCCAACGAGCTCATGCCGCCCAAATCCACGTGGTTTGAGCCGAAACTGCGGAGCGGGCTTTTTATTCACAAGATCGAGAAATAATTAGGAGCAATAATGTCTGTATTAAAAGAGAAACTGTCAACCGTAGGCGGAAAACTGCATCTTATATTCTGGGGAATCTACTTTGCGGTAACCGCGTATATATTCTTCTCACACACCGCGGAGATCATCGGAAAGCGCAAGGATTCCGCATGGTGGGTGATGCCTCTGTATATCGGCGTCATCGCATTTATGGTGATCGTCATAATTTATTGCCTGAAAAAATGGCTTAAGCCGCAGGAGGTAGTAAAAGACGAAAAGGGAAGAACGATAAATGAGAGAATAAAACCGTATCATTTTATTATCATGGTGGTGGTCTGCATATATTGCTTTTTCAACATGGAGCTGGTGAACAATGCCGAGCACCTTGGTGAAATGCAGTTTAAATATGCCCTTGCCAATATCATAGGCGCCATGATCATGACGCTTATCTTCCTGGCGTGGTTCAATTCCATGAAGCGGGCCGTGATCGCCATAGTCGCGTTTACGACGGTCATGAGCATGATATTTTATTTTGTATATCTCTGCCGCGGCGAACCGTTTCAGCTTATAGACATTTTCAGCTTTACAACGGCCATGGAGGTTACGGGAGCCTATGAATTCGTGTACACGCGCTGGGTAACCGTTGCCCTCGTTACGGCGCTGTGCCTGATCGCACTTATAATGCACTGGGATGAGAGGGTCGTATTCAGAGGCTTGAAGAAAAAAATATTCCTGCGTGTGGGCGTATTCGCCTTTATGGCAGCGGGATATTTTGTATTCTTTAACACGGGCTGGAATTCCCTGTTGGGAATAACGACGGATCTCTGGGATCCCAAGGACACGTACGAAGAGGTGGGAACAAATGTAGGATTCTTCTGCGTGGCTAAATTTATGAAGAATTCGCCGCCGGACGGCTATTCCGTCTCGAAGGTGGAAGAGATCGCCGAGAACAGCGTAGAGGATTATAAGGAATTCGAAGAGGAGAATCCATTGCCGGATGTGGAAACGACGCCGGTAAACATAATCTGCATAATGAACGAGGCCTGGGCGGATTATACCGTATTCGACAAGTTCGAAACAAACGAGGAGTATATGCCGTTCTACAAGTCAATGAGCGAGAACACCATAAAGGGTCACACTCTTGTATCCATAAGCGGCGGCGGCACGGCGAAGCCGGAGTACGAATTCCTCACGGGTAATTCCGTAAAACAGTATCCGGGAATGGTTCCCTATGTCAGCTATTACACTCACGATCAGTATTCTCTTGTCAGCACATTAAAGGCGCAGGGATATTCGGCAGTTGCCATGCATCCCAACAAGGGAACGAACTGGAACCGTGTAAACGCCTACAGGCTCATGGATTTCGACAAGTTCTATACGATAGATGATTTCGATGCGGATGCCGAGAAGTACCGCGGAATGATCACCGACAAGGAAAACTATAAAAAGATAATCGAAGTGGTTGAGAGCAAGGAAGATTCATCCGATCCGCTTTTCCTGTTTAACGTAACTATGCAGGATCACGGCGGCTACAAGACGGACAACTTCGATACCGATATAACGGTAACGGGCTACGATGACGACGCCTGGAACAGATACCTTTCGCTGGCAAACAAGAGCGATGAGGCGCTTCAGTATCTCATAGAATATTTCGAGGATTGCGACGAGCCCACCATGATCGTCATGTACGGCGATCATTTCCCAAGCCAGGACAACGGCACGGAGAAATATCTTTCCGGAGATACGAGAGATAATCTCGACATCGAGGAAATGGAGAAATATTACCAGACACCGTTCTTCATATGGACAAACTATGATATGGAGTCTCAAGACGATGTTCATACCAGCACAAACTTCCTGGGAACGCTTATGATGGAGCGGACGGGGCTTGAGCTTACGGACTACGAGGACTATCAGAGAATGTTCATGAGCAAGGTGAAGGCTTACAATCATAAAGGATACATTACGGCGGACGGCGAATACGTACTGTGGAAAGACGCCACGGACGAGGTAAATGAGATGCTGTCGGACTACGAATGTCTGCAGTACAACAATCTCATGGACAGCAATCGTATCGACTGGTTCTTTTCGATAGGGGAGGAATAATACAAAATGATAGCAGCTAACAATATCACGCTCAGACTTGGCAAAAAGGCCTTGTTTGAGGATGTAAACATAAAATTTTCGCAGGGTAACTGCTACGGCGTAATAGGCGCCAACGGAGCGGGAAAATCCACATTCCTGAAGATACTCTCCGGTCAGTTGGAGCCCACCAGTGGCGAGGTAACAATCACGGCGGGAGAGCGTCTTTCGTTCCTGGAGCAGGATCACTTCAAATACGATGCGAACACCGTTCTGGATACAGTCATAATGGGAAATGCCCGCCTTTTCGAGATAATGAAGGAAAAGGACGCCATCTATGCGAAAGAGGATTTTACCGACGAGGACGGCATAAAGGCCAGCGAGCTTGAGGCGGAGTTTGCCGAGATGAACGGCTGGGAGGCTGAATCTGATGCCGAAACTCTCCTTAACGGACTGGGAATAGAATCGGATCTTCATTATTCCATAATGGGTGATCTGGCTGGCCCCCAGAAGGTTAAGGTTCTTCTTGCCCGTGCACTTTTTGGAAATCCCGACATACTTCTTCTGGACGAGCCTACGAACCATCTGGATCTGGATGCTATCGCGTGGCTTGAGGAGTTCCTTATCAACTTCGAAAACACGGTTATCGTCGTATCCCACGACAGATATTTCCTTAATAAGGTCTGCACTCACACGGCGGACATCGATTACGGCAAGATTCAGCTCTACGCCGGAAACTATGATTTCTGGTTCGAGTCCAGCCAGCTTATCGTTAAGCAGATGAAAGAGGCAAACAAGAAGAAGGAAGAGAAGATAAAAGAGCTGCAGGAGTTCATTTCCAGATTCTCGGCAAATGCGTCGAAATCGAAGCAGGCTACATCCAGAAAGCGTGCACTGGAGAAAATCCAGCTGGATGAGATTAAGCCCTCCAGCAGAAAATATCCCTATATCGATTTCAGGCCGAACCGTTCCATCGGAAACGAAGTTCTCCAGGTTGAGAACCTTACAAAAACGGTGGACGGCGTGAAGATTCTGGATAATCTCACGTTTACCCTTGGTCGCGAGGACAAGGTGGCATTCGTAGGAAGCAACGAACAGGCCATAACCATGTTCTTCAAGATCATAACAGGTGAGGAGGAGCCGGATTCGGGCTTCTACAAGTGGGGCGTTACCACATCCCAGGCGTATTTCCCCAAGGATTACACCGCGGAATTTGACAGCGATCTTAATATCGCCGAGTGGCTCACCCAGTATTCCGAGGAAAAGGACGTTACATATGTAAGAGGTTTCCTCGGCAGAATGCTCTTTGCCGGCGAGGACGGCGTCAAAAAGGTTAAAGTGCTTTCGGGAGGCGAAAAGGTAAGATGCCTTCTCTCGAAGATGATGATATCCGGTGCCAATGTGCTTATTCTGGACGAGCCTACAAACCATCTTGACATGGAATCCATAACGGCGCTGAACAACGGCCTTATAAAATTCCAGGGTGTTGAGCTGTTTACGTGCCACGATCACCAGTTCGTGCAGACAACGGCAAACAGGATAATGGAGATAAACGACGACGGAACTCTCATCGACAAGATAACAACATACGACGAATACCTTGCAGCCGACGAACAGGCAAGAAAACGTCAGGTATTCAAGCTCAACGAGTCTGATGAGGATGATAACTAAGGAGACACATATGCAAAAACCGGTATTGGTTGTAATGGCGGCGGGAATGGGAAGCCGCTATGGCGGATTGAAGCAGATGGATCCCGTAGATGACAAAGGCAGAGTTATTCTGGATTATTCGGTGATGGACGCCCTGCGTGCGGGATTCGAAGAGGTCGTCTTTGTAATACGCCGCGAAATGGAAGATGATTTCAGACAGACCGTCGGAAAGAGAATAGACGGAAAGATAAAATACAGCTTCGCTTTCCAGGAGATGTCGGATATTCCTGATGGCTTTGAAGTGCCGGATGGCCGCACAAAGCCCTGGGGAACCGGCCATGCCGTTCGCGCGGCTCGCAAAAACATAGGCGACAGACCCTTTGTGGTAATAAACGCAGATGATTATTACGGCAGCGAGGCGTACAGGCTTATTTATGATTTCCTTGTTAATGAGAATGATGGCGATGAGATCCCCACATACGCTCTTGTGGCGTACAACATAGAAAATACCGTTACGGAAAACGGCACCGTCTCAAGGGGTGTCTGCGCGGCGGATGAAAACGGTTATTTAACGGAAATAACGGAGCGCACGAAGATCGAAAAGCGTGATATCGGCGCGGCTTACACCGAGGATGGCGGAAACACCTGGGTGGATATAGCAGCAGGAACGCCGGTTTCCATGAACTTCTGGGGATTTACGTCGGATTTTCTCGGAAAATTAGATGAAAAATTCGATGAATTTTTGGATAAGACGCTTAAAGGCGGCGTAGGTGATCCCCTTAAGGCGGAATATTTCCTGCCCTTTGCGGTGGATGAAATACGCGCCGAGGGCAGAGCGAAGATCCGCGTTCTTACCACACCTGATAAATGGTATGGTGT
>CAYMAY010000005.1:10304-17392 GCA_964388555.1 uncultured Lachnospiraceae bacterium | reverse complement strand
CGGTAGAAGCACACCATCTGGAATATTCCGGCGGCCCACCACGCGGAGCCGTCCATAAAGAAAAGGCCGAAAGCTCCGAGGAATAACGGGAACACGTATGCGACAAACAGCCTCGCGCCAAGCTCGAAGAAGCCCGAAAGCATGGGAGCTACGGTGTTGCCCAGCCCCTGAAGAGAGTATCTGTAGAGGTTCATGATATATGCGCCGATAAGCATCGCGCCCATTATCATGACATACTGATACGCATATTCGAGAGCAAGCTCTGCGTTTTCGACGCTGCTGTCGAGGAAAAGGCCGACTATGGGACGACCGAATATAAATACGATAATAGTTATAAGCGCACCGATGCCAAGAGCGATAAGGAGCGCTTTTTTTATGCCTGCCCGGACTCTGTCCATGCGCTTTGCGCCGTAATTCTGTCCGATATATGTGGAGCTGGCGAAGCCGATGGCAACGGCGGATGTATCCAGGGTGCCGTGAAGCTTGTTTGCCGCCGTGCATCCCGCAACGAACACGGTGCTTACGGAATTGATAACTGCCTGAGCAAGTATTCCGCCGATAACGACTATGGTGCTGGAAAGCGCCAGCGGAATTCCGAGACTGCACATTTCCTTCGCCATTTTGCTGTTCCAGCGGCGTGTTTCCTTATCCGTTTTAAATACATTTGAGCGAAGTATGACCACAAAGCATATTATTACGGCGACCAGCTGCCCCATAAGCGTGGCGATGGCCGCACCTTCTATTCCCCAGCCGAGACCCATTACAAATACGATATCCAGAACCACGTTGGTTCCGCCGGCTACCAGCATGGATATAAGAGGCGTCCGTCCGTCTCCCACGGCTCTGAGCGCTGCCGCCGCCATATTATAAAATATGACTATGAGAGTGCCGCCGTATATTATGGTAAGGTACGATACGGCGCCGGAAAGTATATCGTCAGGCGTCCCAAGTGCGACAAGAAGGGGCTTCGCCAGTATAACGAAGACAACCGTTATGGACGCGCCGAATATAAGACACATCTTTACGCACATCGAAAATGAAAGGCGTACCTTCTGCGCATCGCCGGCACCGAAATTCCGTGCTATGAGAGTGGAAAATCCCTGCGCCAGAGCCTGAACCGCCCAGAGTATTGCCCAGACGAGCCAGTCGCACGCGCCCAGGGATGCGAAGGCGTTTACTCCGACGCCGCGGCCGACGATTATCGCGTCTACGATGCCGTAGAGCTGTTGACCTATATTTGTAAGCATAAGCGGAACGGCAAGCTTGAATATCAGTTTCGCCGGATTTCCGGATGTCATATTAATTGTATTAGCCATGGTGAACCTCTGTAATCAGTTGTTAGCGGATGATGATTAGTGATCCTTGAATAGTGGTCGGTAATCAGGTTTGGTAAAGCGATAAAATGGTGCATTCCGCATTAAGCGAAATGCACCACCTGATTTTAAGCTAAGATATTCAATTATTCAAGAGTAAGCAACTCGTTCTTGAGGAAGGACTCTTTGCAGCGGAATGCGATCTTTGTAGCCTGTGTTCCGTCAAATACATCCGGATAAGGTTTGATCTTCTTGTCTACGCAGTTGCAGAAGTATTCCATCTCTGTGATGTAAGCCTGATGCCAACGGGATACGAAATCCTGATAGCACTCGCGGCATACGCCGTGGCTGCTCATTACTTCAAGGAGAGAATCTGTCGGTACTGCGGAGATACGAAGTGTTCCGCGTGTTCCAACGATCTCTGTCTCAACTGCTGAGCCGTGAGCTGCAGCACGTCCTGCGAAGAAGAATGCCATAGCGTCGTTCTCGCACTGCATAAGTCCGGATACGTTGTCTCCGTCATCCCAATCCTTGTACTGCGGGAACTCGTAGCATCCGCCGATTGCCCAGAGTTTCTTCGGCTCGGAGCCTGTAAGCCAACGGATAAGGTCGAAATCATGAATGGACATGTCGATGAACTGTCCGCCTGAACGCGGTGCATACTCCAGGGTTCCCTTTATGATAGCGATAGGATCCTGTGAATAGCAGCGAACAAGTATAACTTTTCCGATGTCGCCGTTTTCCATTTTCTGCTTAGCAAGCTGATAGGAATGATCGAAACGACGCATGAATCCAAGCATGAACGTAAGCTCCGGATGAGCTGCAACGATCTTTTCTGCCGCCTGGCATTTCTCGATTGTCTCAGCAAGAGGCTTCTCGCAGAATACATGCTTTCCTGCATCCATAGCAAGCTGGATCATCTCTACGTGAGAATCTGTATTTGTAACGATTGCAACAGCTTCTACGTTAGGATTCTCGCAAAGCTCCTTCGGATTCTCGTAAACATCCTTTATGCCTAACTCTTCAGCAACTTCCTTTGCACGTGCAAAGTTCTTATCTGCGATAGCAACGAGTTCGCACTCCGGAACGCGGTTTGCGATATTGCAAGCATGCTCATATCCAAGACGTCCAACACCGATGATTCCTATTTTAAGTTTTTTCATTTGTTTATCTCCTTATCAAAGACAATTACCCTTTTTTTTTATATATATTAACCTTTAAATACCCTGCAAACGATTAGAATCCGATATATTTACGAACGTATTCTCTTCCGATACGTGCATAATCAAGCGGATTGTGCTCGATAGGATCCTGTTCTGCCTCTACAACGATCCATCCTTCGTAGTTGTATTCATCAAGAAGCTTGAATACTGTCGGGAAATCTACGCAGCCATCCGGATCTCCGGGGATCGTGAATACGCCTTCGGGGATAGAACGAAGGAAGCTCTTCTCCTCTGCGTAGCACTTGTCCATAGCGGGCTTGCGGATGTTCTTAAGATGAACGTGTGCGATACGATCATGATATTTCTTGAGAACCTCTACCGGATCCTCTCCTGAGAAATAAAGATGTCCTGTATCGTAGATGATGTTTACATAGCGCGGATCTGTCATGGCAAGGAGTCTGTCGATCTCAGATGTTGTCTGAACAGTCGTTGTCATGTGAACGTGGTAAACGATCTTCATGTCGTTATCAACGGCAATCTTTCCGAGATGATCAAGACCTTTTGCAAGAACTTCCCACTGATCATCGTTAAGGATCGGTTTTTTCTTTAAAGGTGTATTCCACTGATGCTGAATTGAATAACTCTGATCAGATGTGTTGATAACCTTTGCGCCCGTTGCTTTAAGGAAGTGAAGATGATCAACGAATGCACGCTCGTTCCACCACAGAGGCTGCTCATTGAGATATGTGCTTATCCAGGCTGTGATAGACTGAAGTCCGCGACGGTCAAGCTCACGCTTAAGGATATAAGGATCTTTCGGGAAATGCGCACCGATTTCCGTTCCTTCATAGCCGGCGAGAGCGATTTCGCTTATAGTTTGTTCAAAAGTGGTATCTGCGCCCATCATCTCAGGCATATCGTCCTCTGTCCAGGCGATAGGAGCGATTCCTATTTTGACTTTATTAGGATCTAACATTTAAAGGTACCTCCCTTCAAAAAGTGAATGTGGTTTGTTATTGATTATCAGTTTAACCAATAAGAATTTTATTTGCATCTAAATTCTTGCTTTTTCTTGAAAGAGATGAAAAACTATTTTATTATTATTTGTGAAAATTGCCATAAGACAATAGGTAGTAATGCTTCAAGATAAGGAGGGACGTATGGGCAATACAAATCCGTTGGATGTGCAATATTTTGTGAAAAGAGATTATGAACCTGTTTTTACGGGCAATAATACGCCGAAACTGCTTTATACCAGCAGGATTTATCCGGAAGCAAGCGTGTATCCGAGGTTAATGCACGCGCATGATGATTTCGTGGAAATTATCCTCATAGTAAGCGGCACAAGCCAGTTCCTTATACATAATAAAAAATATACGATCGAAAAGGGAGACATCCTTATATACAATTCGGGGGTTGTTCACGACGAGATAACGGGAGCCGATAAAAAGGTGGGAAGCTATTGTGTGGCTGTCGGCGGCCTGCGTATGCCGGGGCTTCGCAAAAACGCTCTGATCCCCGATGATGCGGGATATATATTTAAATCCGGAGACGCATACGACGAACTGCACGGCCTTATGAGGATGATGTGCGAAAACTTAAGGAACGGTCTGCCGTACGCGGAGGAATACAGCAACAGTCTCCTCCACGCGTTTCTTATAAAAGTACTTGCCGTAACGGGAAGTATGCAGTTTACGGCCCGAGAGAAAGAGAACGATGCGGATACACTGGGCTACAGAGTAAAAGAATACATAGATACGCACTATATGGAGCCCATAACTTTGCAGGATATCGGCAAGGCGCTGAACGTGAGTATATATTATCTTGCTCATATCTTTAAAGAAATGAGCGGATACTCGCCGGTTCAGTATCTTCTCAAAAGGAGGATCGGCGAGGCCCAGACGCTGCTTGTGACGACGGATTATTCCATCCTGCGAATATCGGAGATGGTGGGATATGATACACAGAGCTATTTCAGCCTGCAGTTTACAAAACACGTGGGAATGCCGCCGAATCAGTACAGGCAGAAATATATTGCGAAGAAAAAAGAACAGAAATAAAAGCAGGTAAATTTAAAATAATAAGCAAGAAGATAAAATTAAAAAAATCCGTTGTATGCTATAATGCCATTGCAACGGTAGATAAGGTTAGGGCGACGTAAGGTTTCGGTTTGGAGCAAACGTCGTAAGGGGTAATGGTTATGGAAGCAACGGTTAAGAAAAAAGAGAGTTTTTTCTCGCATGACAAGGATTTTAAAAAGAGGCTTATAACGCTGCTTGTAACGATCACACTACAGAATGTTGTGGCATACAGTGTAAACATGGCGGACAACATCATGCTGGGCGCGTACAGTCAGGAGGCGCTTTCCGGCGCGGCTACCGTCAATCAGATATTCTTTATCGTGCAGCAGCTGGCTCTTGCGGTAGGCGATTCTATGATAATGATAGCCTCGCAGTATTGGGGAAAACACGAACTGTCCCCCATAAGAAAGCTGGCAGGAATAGCCCTTAAGACAACGGCGATATGCTGCATCATAGTATTTATCGCGTGCACATTCTTTCCACAGCAGATACTCGGTATATTTACCAGTGATCCGGCAATAATGGCGGAGAGCCTCGAATACATCAACATAGTTAAATACAGCTTTTTGATGTTTATGGTCACATACTGCCTCATGAGCGCATTAAGGGCTGTTCAGGTGGTAAAGATAGCATTCAAGCTTTCTGTTATGTCACTTATAATAAACGCCGGCATCAACTGGCTGCTCATATTCGGTAACTTCGGGCTGCCGAGAATGGGAATAGTCGGAGCGGCGATAGGAACCGTTACGGCAAGAGCCGTTGAGCTCATAGTAATGATCATCTATGTTACCAAAAAAGATAAGGTTCTCAGGCTGTTTTCGGAGAATCCCTTTAAAAAGGATGCTCAGCTGAGCAGGGATTACCGTAAAGCGGCGGCGGTGCTGATATCTACGGAAATGTGCTGGTCGGTAGCAACGCCGTTCCAGAGCGCCGTACTGGGAAGCATGACGGCAGACGCCATAGCGGCCAACTCCATAGCGACAACATTTTATAACTTCCTTAAGGTTGCTGTAAGAGCCGGAGCATCTGCCGGAGGCGTACTTATCGGTTATGCCATAGGCGAGGGCAACTACGACGAGGTTAAGGCGAAGGGGAGAACCCTTTCCGTGGTATATGTGGTGATCGGTGTTGTCATGGGTCTTCTGTTGTTTGTATTGAGAGGACCGCTGCTTTCAATGTATGTGCTTACACCGGAAGCGTACGATATAACAAACCAGATGATCGCACTGTACAGCATAATAATGGTGGGAATGTCGTATCAGATGCCAGTTACAACGGGAGTTATCCGCGCCGGCGGTGATACAAGATTCCATATGGTAACGGCAATAGTGGGAACATGGTGCCTTGCTATACCGCTCAGCTCTCTTGCAGCGTTTGTATGGCATCTTCCGGTTATATGGGTTGTGCTTTGCGCACAGTCTGACCAGCTGGTTAAGTGCATACCCGTATTCATAAAATTCAGGAAATACAACTGGATAAAGAAGCTGACAAGGTAATTGTCGGGAGATATTATGTGATGTTATGGGCTGTCGCAAATGCGGCAGCCTTTTAGTTTGCGAAGCGAACCGCAATGCTGTATCATAGAGACATATTTGCGAAGAAAAACCGTTGTCTTTGTGAGAGCGGCATATGGGGTGGAAAATGGAACAATATTTTTTCAAGAAAGAAAGGACATCTGTTTTTCGGGCGAATACGACACCGAGGCTTGCCTATATGTATCTGACTGATGCGGAGAAGGGCAAGTGGTACCGTGCAACGCACAGCCATAAAAATATTGTTGAGGTGAGCGTTATACTCGGCGGCGACGTGGACTATAACGTAAACGGGCGGAACTTTCATGCCGAAACGGGCGATTTTGTTGTTATGAATGCCGGAATGGCTCATGAGGAGAAAAGTGATAATCCCGATATAGCCATATGCTGCCTCGGAATAAAAGACCTTTCGCTTAACGGCAGACGAAAAAATTGCATCATTGAGGATGGAACGAAGCCGCTTTTTTCGGGAAGCTCGTACAATGTGACTGTCGGATTCCTTATCAAGACGATCTATTCCGCGATAAATCATGAGAACAGACTGTGCACCGGCGAAGCGGTGAGATACCTGATGACGGCTCTCGTGTGCATGATAATAGACGCGGAGCAGAAGGAAAAGGAGATTGAAAAAGAGAAATCCCTCGACAGGGCTGCAGCAGAAAAAGATGACGAAGCACTGGTCAACAAGGTAAAGGAATTTCTGGATACGCATTATAAAGAAAACATATCGCTGGATGAGCTGGCAAAATATTTCTTCGTCGGAAAGTATCATATGTGTCATATCTTCAAGGAGAGATACGGCTGTTCCGCCATAGATTATGTTATAGGGCGCAGGATCGGCGAGGCACAGACGATGCTGGTGGAAACGGATCTTAGGATATCGGATATTGCGGCGGAGATGGGGTTTTCGTCCTCCGGATATTTTTCGACGCAGTTTCTGAAGCGCACCGGCAGGACGCCATACGAATACAGGGCATTAAAGACAAAAACATTAGTTTA
>CAYMAY010000005.1:8677-10204 GCA_964388555.1 uncultured Lachnospiraceae bacterium | reverse complement strand
AAAAAATCGGAGGTATGATATGAAAATTGCATTTGACGGAAGCGCGTTTTGGGAAACCGGAATGACATATGAAGAGCAGTACGATACAATAGCAAGAGCGGGATATAAATATATCAATCCATACAATGCGGATTTTCCGGGATTCTGGAAGCGTCCGAAGGTAACGAATGAAGAAGTTCGCTGGCATAAGAAGGCAATAGCCGATGCGGGCCTCGAGATTGCATCGCTTACAACGGGTTTCCGTTGGGCTGATCCGGATGAATTTGTACGCCAGTATGCCATAGACTGCTGGAAGAGAATGATAGAGATAGCCGAGATCCTTGATGTTAAGGTGTTTAACACAGAGTTGGGACCCGGCAGGGACAATCCGGAGCTTCGCGAGGCAAAGCTTATGCGTTCTCTTGATGTACTGGTTCCGATCCTTGAAGAAAAAGGAATGAGACTTGACGTGCAGGCGCATCCGGATGATTTTTATGAGCACAACAATGATGCGTACGACATAATCCGCTGCTACGACAGCCCGGCACTTGCGTATCTTTATTCCATACCGCACACATTCCACTATGACGGCGGAAAGGGCGATATCGAAAAGAACCTCAAATACACGAGAAAGCATTTAAAGCATGTATTGTTTGCCGACACATATGATTACACAAAGCTGTTCAGATACAATATAAATCCGTCGTACCTGTATGCAGACGGATCCGTTCGCTGCCACGCTCACATCGGACATCTTGGCGAGGGCGATGTTGATTTCGACAGAATATTCAAGACGCTTCGCGAGATCGGATTCAACGAGCAGGACGATACCATAGCTACGTTCAATCCGCTTGGATTCCCGGAGAGGGCTATCACCGACGGAATTCGTACAAGAGAGCTTATCGAGAAGAATCTTGTGGGAGTTCCCAGCATTACGGAGCCGATGCCCGAAGGATTCGGAATCTACGCAAGATAACAGAAGGACGGAGAATTTTCGAAAAAAATGAGTGGTGGAGAGGCCAGAATGAATTACAAAAAACTAATAATAGAATCGGGAATCAAGATGCTCAACTCCGGAATGACGGTGGAGACGTGGGGAAACATCAGCGCCCGTGATCCGGAAACGAATAAGGTATATCTTACGCCCAGCGGCATGGATTATTCCACGCTGGAGGAATCCGACGTCGTAGTATGCGATCTTGAGGGTAATATTTTGGAAGGGGAACGCAAGCCCACCATAGAAAAGGATCTTCATCTGAAAATATATCAGACGAGGAGCGACGCAAACGCCATAATACATACGCACCCCATATTTTCCACGGTATTTTCGTGCATGGGAGAGGATATTCCGCTTATAACGGATGAGGCGGCCCAGGCACTGGGTGATGTCTGCAGAAGAGCTGATTACGCGCTTCCCGGTACCATTGAACTTGCCGAAAACTGCGTAAAAGCCCTGGGAGAATCGTCCAACAGCTGCCTTTTGCAGTCCCATGGCGCGGTGTGCGTCGGCTCTGACATGAAAACCGCCTTTAAGGTCGCAAGGGTTCT
>CAYMAY010000005.1:1742-8577 GCA_964388555.1 uncultured Lachnospiraceae bacterium | reverse complement strand
ATGATTATTCCGGCCGCATCGGTATTTGGTGCGGCTTTCATTGCGTCTATGTATGACTGCCTGTTTTCGTATAGCTGCTTAACGCCGCTCCTGAGGGAATCCACCGTAAGATCTTCCTCATCTATGACCATGGAAAATCCCTGCTTCTCGAAGGAACGTGCATTAAGGATCTGGTCGCCGCGGCTCGCCTTTGCCGAAAGCGGCACAAGGAGATTTGGTTTCGCAAGGGCGCATATCTCAGAAATGGAGTTTGCGCCTGCCCGGGAAACTACTACCGACGCCAGAGCGAAAAGATCGGGAAGCTCTTTTTTGATATATTCAAACTGCACATATCCCGGTGTTTTGGCAAGGGCGCAGTCGTATTTGCCGTGACCGCACAGATGTACGATGTTGAAATCCTTCAGTAATTCCGGCAGCCCGTCTCTTATGGCTTCGTTCAAAATAGAAGAGCCGAGGCTTCCGCCGATAACCAGGATAACGGGCTTGTCGTTTTCAAACCCGCAGAATTTTCTGCCGCTTTCAGCATCGCCGTTCATCAGCTCGCTTCTTATGGGAGTCCCCGTAACAACAGCCTTGTCGGCTGGAAGATACTGTGCCGTTTCCGGAAAGTTGCAGCATATCGCCTTGGCAGCGGGGAAGCTGAGTTTATTCGCAAGACCCGGTGTCATATCCGATTCGTGAATGATAACTGGGATGTGCAAAAGCTTCGCGGAGCGCACAACAGGCACCGAAACAAAGCCGCCCTTGGAAAAGATTATGTCGGGCTTTAATTCCTTTAAAAGCTTTCTGGCCTCGGATACGCCTTTTATAACACGGAAAACATCAGATACATTTTCAGCGCTTAAATAACGGCGCAGCTTGCCGGAGGAAATTCCGTAATACGGGATCTTCATATCCTCGATAAGCTGTTTTTCTATGCCGTTTTTCGAACCTATGTATGATATTTTATAGCCGCTTTGCTGAAGAAGCGGGATAAGTGCAATGTTCGGTGTTACGTGACCGGCTGTTCCGCCGCCTGTAAGAACTATGTGTTTCATAACAATCTCCCTCATCTATGTTTGACGCATCGGCATAACCGCCGAATGCTGTTTCTGCCTTTTTTGATTATAAATTCATGCACGATAAAATTCAACCCGGTTGAAGTTTCGCAAGCATTTTGTTATATTTATTAGCAGGGTAAAAGTTAGTGTTTTGTTATCATGTTGTAGGCGCAAAATGTAGTTGATGTTTATCTGTGAAAAGGGGTATGCATGAAAAATACTATTAGTTTGGACATAAGCAAGGCGGCAAAATACTTTGAAGATGTTGATGTTAATGAGCTGGAGGCAAGGACTTTAAGAGCCAGTGAAATGCTTGTCAGCGGAACCGGTGCAGGAAGCGATTATTTAGGCTGGGTAGACCTGCCCGTAAATTACGACAGAAAGGAATTCAAGGCGATAAAAGAAGCCGCGGCGAAGATAAGATCCGATTCGGATGCGCTGGTTGTTATCGGTATCGGCGGTTCTTACCTCGGAGCAAGAGCGGTGATAGAGGCGCTGAGTCATAGCTTTTATAATTCGGCGGGAGTCACATCAAAGGAAAAACGTCCGGAAATCTATTTTGTGGGAAACAACATAAGCGGATCATACATGTCTGATGTTATCGATGTCATTAAGGATAAGGATTTTTCCATAAATGTCATATCCAAATCGGGAACGACGACGGAGTGTGCTCTTGCGTTCAGGATCTTCAGACAGGTTATAACGGATAAATACGGTGAGGCTGAAGCTCAGAAGCGTATCTATGCCACAACGGATAAGGCAAAGGGAGCATTAAAAGAGCTTTCAAAAAAAGAAAATTACAAAACCTTTGTGGTGCCGGATGACATAGGCGGCAGATATTCCGTGCTTTCGGCGGTTGGACTTCTTCCTATCGCGGTAGCGGGAATAGATATAGACGAGCTTATGCGCGGCGCGGCAGACGAGAGATGCCGTATAATGAGCGCACCGTTTAAGGATAACGAGGCACTTAAATACGCTGCATACAGAAATCTGCTTATGGAGCAGGGAAGAAGTATAGAAATACTTGCCAATTACGAGCCGAACCTCCATTATATTGCGGAATGGTGGAAACAGCTTTACGGCGAAAGCGAAGGCAAGGACGGCAAAGGCCTGTTCCCGGCTTCGGTTGATCTTACAACAGATCTTCATTCGATGGGACAGTATATCCAGGACGGCGTCAGATCGATGTTTGAGACCGTTATATGGGTAGAAAAATCGCGGAGAGACCTTTTTGTACAGGAATGGGAGGACAATCCCGACGGTCTTAATTTCCTCATAGGAAAATCCTTCAGCGAGATAAACAAAAACGCGATGCGAGGAGCAATGCTCGCCCATACAGACGGAGACGTGCCGAATTTTCTTCTTACGCTTTCGGAGCTTTCGGAATACGTAATGGGAGCACTTATCTATTTCTTCGAATATGCCTGCGGCGTCAGCGGATACATGTTGGGAGTAAACCCCTTCAATCAGCCGGGTGTGGAGGCGTATAAGAAAAATATGTTCGGACTCTTAGGCAAGCCCGGATTTGAGGAGCGCGGCGAAGAGCTTAGAAAGAGATTAGATTAACAGATGTTCAGATTATGGGGAAAACTCGTTAAAGACGGGAAAATATTAAAGAGCGAGACACAGGAAAGGTCTGAGGAAGATACACGAACCCACAAGATATTTAATTCTATAGAAGAAATTTGTAAAAAGTGGGATCTGGGTATACCGATATGGCTCGACGTCAACATCAGCGAGTTCAAAAAAATGAGCAAAACGCGATTTTATCCCGAAAGCTTCATCGACGACACCGGTTTCGATTACATGGAAATACAGGTGCTGGAGGAAGATCGGTAATAGGGGTATAAATAAACTTCAGGAGAGAGACAATGGTAAAATTATTAAAGGGCGGCGCTTATCTTGTAGGCGGTCAGGAGATAATCGAAGACGGCGTACAGGCTGCAGCTGAGGTTAAGAGCAAAACCGGAAAAGAGGTAAGTGCGGACGAGGCGAAAAAAGGCACCATAGCTTATGGTATCTTAAGCAGCCACAACACGTCGGACAATCTGCATGATCTTAAGATAAGATTCGACAAGCTGACATCCCACGACATTACGTTCGTCGGCATTATACAGACGGCAAGAGCTTCGGGTCTTGAGAAATTCCCGATGCCCTACGTTCTTACAAATTGCCACAATTCGCTCTGTGCGGTTGGCGGCACTATAAACGAGGATGACCATTTATTCGGACTCACATGCGCCAAGAAATACGGCGGCGTATATGTTCCGCCTCATCAGGCCGTAATCCATCAGTTTGCAAGAGAAATGCTTGCGGAATCCGGCAAGATGATACTGGGTTCGGATTCACACACCCGTTACGGTGCTCTGGGAACAATGGCTGTGGGTGAAGGCGGACCGGAGCTTGTTAAGCAGCTTCTTAATAAGACATACGACATCGCAATGCCTCAGGTTGTAGGTGTGTACATGACGGGCGCCCCGAAGAAGGGTGTCGGTCCTCAGGACGTTGCTCTTGCCTTGATCAAGGCAGTGTTTGATAACGGCTACGTTAAGAATAAGGTAATGGAGTTTGTAGGACCGGGAGTTGCGAATCTCAGCACCGATTTCCGTATCGGCGTCGATGTTATGACCACAGAGACCACATGCCTTTCATCCGTATGGAAAACAGATTCCGAGACAGAGCGTTTCTACGAGGTACACGGACGCAAGGATGCTTATAAAGAGCTCAATCCGGCACCGGTATCATATTACGACGGAATGATAATCTGCGAGCTGGACAAGATCGAACCCATGATCGCAATGCCGTTCCATCCCAGCAACGCATATACGATAGACGAAGTAAACGCAAACCTTGGCGATATCCTCAACGACGTTGAAAAGAGAGCTGCTGTTTCGCTTGGCGGAAAGGTCCCGTACTCTCTTAAGGAGAAGGTTCACGGCGGAAAGCTTCTGGTAGATCAGGGTATAATCGCAGGCTGCGCCGGCGGCGGATTCGAAAACATCTGCGCGGCGGCTGATATCCTCCGCGGAAAGAGCATAGGCGCGGACGAATTTACATTGAGCGTATATCCGGCAAGTACACCTATATATATGGAAATGGCTAAGAACGGCGTTCTGGCTGACCTTATTGAGACAGGTGCCATCGTTAAGACCGCATTCTGCGGACCGTGCTTCGGCGCAGGCGATACACCGGCAAACGGCGCGTTCTCAATACGTCACTCAACGAGAAACTTCCCCAACAGAGAAGGCTCCAAGGTACAGAATGGTCAGATAGCATCGGTTGCACTTATGGATGCGCGTTCAATTGCGGCAACGGCGGCAAACAAGGGATATCTTACACCGGCTACGCAGTTTGACGGAGAATATACAAATCCGATCTATCACTTCGATGGCAGAATCTACGCGAACCGCGTATTCGACAGCCACGGCGCAGCGGATCCGTCTGTTGATATACATTTCGGACCCAACATAAAGGACTGGCCGGCAATGTCGGCACTGCCGCAGAACATGATTCTCAAGGTGGTTTCGGAGATCCACGATCCCGTAACAACGACGGACGAGCTCATCCCCTCAGGAGAGACATCATCCTTCAGATCCAACCCGCTGGGACTGGCTGAGTTTACACTTTCCAGAAAGGATCCGGAGTACGTTGGAAGAGCAAAGGCTGTTCAGAAAGCACAGCAGGCTCTTGAGAATAAAACATGCGTTGGAGAAGCCTTCCCGGAGATCAAGCCTATCGTTCATTCGATATTCGAGAAATTCGACGGCGTTGATAAGTCCAACATAGGAATCGGCTCAACTATATTTGCATGCAAGCCGGGTGACGGTTCTGCCCGTGAGCAGGCGGCATCCTGCCAGAAGGTTCTTGGCGGCTGGGCAAACATAGCATTTGCGTACGCTACAAAGAGATATCGTTCGAACCTTATTAACTGGGGCATGCTTCCCTTCGTTATAGACGAGGGCGATCTTCCCTTTGCTAACGGCGACTACATATTCATCCCGAATATTAAAGAAGCGGTAGAGAATAAGGCGGCCAGCGTTAAGGCATATGTGGTAAATAAAGACTTTGCCGAGTTTGATCTTAAGCTGGGAGACCTCACCCCGGATGAGAGAGATATCATAATCAAGGGATGCCTTATAAATTATTACAACAGCAATAAATAAAAATCGTATTAAAAAACGGCCCGGAGTCATCCGGGTCGTTTTTAAGTGGTCGTCTATAGGTTTCCGTATTTATTTTCTAGGTCGGTTTTGTGGCGGAGAAATGTCGTGGGGGACATTTTAAGCTTGCCTGCCGCAGCGCGGATATTGCCGTATTTTTCGTAATACATATTCAGATATTTCAACTCGGTCTGTTCCAGAAGTTCCTTTAAGCCTTCATCTTCCTTGAGCTCCGGCATGGAGACGGAATGTTTTTTGCTCGGAACATGCGTCGCAAGATGTTCCGGATTTATGATGTCGCCTTCGGACAGTATGACTGCGTGTTCGATGGTGTTTTTGAGCTGCCTTATATTGCCGGGCCATTTGCAGTTCTGCAGGACATACGACGCTTTTGAAGAAAGCTCTTTGTTCATATTATACTTCTTGTTAAAGATCGCAAGAAAATGTTTTGCAAGAGGAATGATATCGTTCTTTCTGCTGCGGAGCGGGGGGACGAAGATGGAAATAACGTTAAGACGATAAAAAAGATCCTCTCTGAACTGACCGTCCTGAACCATCTGCTCAAGATCGCGGTTTGTCGCCGCGATTATCCTTACATCGATGTTTATGGTTTTTGTGCCGCCGCTTCGTATAAACGAGCGGTTCTGCAGAACCTGAAGAAGCTTTTTCTGCATTTCCAGGGAAAGCTCGCCGATCTCATCCAGAAAGATCGTTCCCTTATCCGCAACCTCGAAGAGTCCGGATTTGGTCTTTTTTCCGTATCCCGAGTGAGAGCCGGATTCATAGCCGAAAAGCACATTTTCAAACTGTGATTCTGCGATAGCACCGCAGTTTACGGAGATAAATGCGTTATTGCGCCTGGGACTGTTGTTATGTATGTATCTTGAGATTTCATCTTTACCGACCCCTGTTTCACCCATCAGAAGTATGGTTGTATCGACCTTTGAGATCTTATTGGCCAGAGCGAACACGTCTATCATAGCTCTGTCTTCTATTATCAGCTTGTTTCTGACGTGGGTGTTGTTTCGCAGCGTTTCCAGCTCCATGCGGTAATGATCCGACAGCGCCTTGGTTTCCTGAAGCTCAAGATGCAGGGAATTTATTTCATTTATATCCCTGTCGTTGCAGATGTAATACTCTATTTCGCCGTTATCGCCGAAAATGGGGGAACATGTAACATGGGCGCTTCTGTTTGTCCTGGAAAACGTCTGTATTATGGTGTGAGGCTTACGTGTTTTTTTGACGATAGAGGCGCAGGATTCGGAAAGCAGCCCTTTTTTTACAAGCTGCATAACGGGAACGCCTATCTGTTCGGCGCGGTTTATGCCGGTGAGCACCTCGTATGCCTTATTTACCATTATGGTAACGAGGTTCTTATCGGATATCTGGATTGCATCCGGGGAATTCTCCAGAAATGCCGTAAGCATACGGTTTTTGTTACCGAGAGCCTTGTTTTCGTCTTCGAGTGACAAATCGTTATCGGTGTATTCGTTTGTATAATAAATGTTTTGTGCCAAAAATGAACCAACCTTTCTCGCGTATTTCATCGGCAAAATGTAGAAATTCGCCTTTTTTTATTGTTGAAAAGAACAAAAATCAAAAAATAAGGATCATATTTTCAAGTTTAAGACTTTG
>CAYMAY010000005.1:0-1642 GCA_964388555.1 uncultured Lachnospiraceae bacterium | reverse complement strand
GGCACCAAAAAATGATGATTAGTAGGAGGCTAAATAATGGATCTTAACTTAACCCGTGAACAGGAAATGGTTAAAAAGATGATGGCTGACTTCACCGAGACAGAGGTTAAACCGATAGCAGCCGACACAGACAAAAATGAGGAATATCCCAAAGAGACGATAGAGCATCTCTTCGACCTTGGTGTTATGGGAATGTGCGTTCCCAAGGAGTATGGCGGAGCAGGTGCAGATGATCTTGCAGCAGCTATCGCTATCGAAGAGCTTTCAAAGCAGTGTGCATCCACAGGTGATATCGTGGCTACGCACAACGGACTTTGCTGCGGACCTATCATGGCAAACGGAACACCGGAGCAGAAAGAAAAATATCTTAGAATGCTTACGACAGGCCATAAGGTTGGTGCTTTCTGCCTTACAGAGCCCAATGCCGGATCTGATGCGTCAAAGGCTACAACAATAGCTGAGAAGCAGGGAGATCATTATGTACTTAACGGTTCCAAGATATTCATAACAAACGGATATGTTGCTTCCGTATTTGTTGTATTCGCAATGACAGATCCTTCCAAGGGAACAAGAGGAATTTCCGCATTCATAGTAGAAGATACATTCCCGGGATTCTCCGTTGGAAAACATGAGCAGAAGATGGGTCTTCACGGATCACCGACGGCCGAGATCGTATTCACAGACTGCATCGTTCCGGCTGAGAACCTCTTAGGACAGGAAGGCAAGGGATTCAAGATCGCCATGCAGACACTTGACGGCGGACGTATCGGAATCGCAGCTCAGGCACTTGGAATCGCTGAGGGCGCATACGCAGAGGCACTTGCTTATACAAAGGGCAGAGAGCAGTTTGGACGTCCGATTTCTAAATTCCAGAACACCCAGTTCGAGCTTGCAAACATGCATGTCGGCATAGAGGCAGGAAGTCTTCTTATGGCTAAGGCTGCAATGGCTAAGGCTGCAGGCAAGAACTTCACTGTTGAGGCTGCTACGGCTAAGCTTTTCAACTCAGAGCTTGCAATGAACGTTACTACAAAGGCTGTTCAGATGTTCGGCGGATACGGATATACGCGTGATTATCCTGTTGAGAGAATGATGAGAGACGCTAAGATAACAGAGATCTACGAGGGAACATCGGAGATCCAGCGCGTAGTTATTTCGAATAACATCATAGGGAGGTAATTTAGTATGAAGATCATTGTATGTGTAAAACAGGTTCCCGATACTTCGGGAAAGGTTGCTGTTAAACCGGATGGAACACTTGACAGAGCGTCTATGGCTACGATTACAAACCCGGATGATCTTAACGCGGTAGAGGCTGCACTCAGCATTAAAGATAAAGAAGGCTGCAAAGTCATCGTTGTAACAATGGGACCGCCTAAGGCAGAGGAAATGCTCAGAGAGCTTCTTGCAAGAGGCGCAGACGAGGCTGTTCTTGTATCTGCAAGAGAGTTCGGAGGATCCGATACATATGCTACATCACAGATCCTTGCTGCAGCACTTGATCACATCGGAGTAGAGAAGGACGACATCATCTTCTGCGGACGTCAGGCTATCGACGGAGATACCGCTCAGGTTGGACCGCAGATTGCAGAGAAGCTTGGTCTTCCGCAGGTTACATATGCATCTGACATCGTTGTTAAGG
>CAYMAY010000004.1:47515-55253 GCA_964388555.1 uncultured Lachnospiraceae bacterium | reverse complement strand
ATTATCTCTTGGAGAACTGAGGTGCGCGACGTGCGGCTTTGAGGCCGTATTTCTTACGTTCTTTCATTCTCGGGTCACGAGTAAGATATCCGGCAACCTTGAGAGTCGGACGATATTCTGCGTCTGCCTTTGTAAGTGCACGAGCGATACCGTGGCGAACTGCTCCGGCCTGTCCTGTGTATCCGCCTCCGCGAACTGTAACGATTACATCGAACTTATCGGACGTCTCCGTTGCAACCAGCGGCTGACGAACTATAACCTTAAGAGTCTCAAGTCCGAAGTACTCATCTATATCTTTTTTATTAACTGTGATCTTTCCTGTTCCGGGCACGAGATATACCCTGGCAACAGCTTTTTTTCTTCTTCCGGTTCCGTAATATTTTACGCTTGCCATTAGTTTATCCCTCCTTAATTAAAATGTAAGTGTTTCCGGCTTCTGAGCTGCATGCGGATGCTCCGCACCTGTGTATACATGAAGCTTCTCAGCCATTTTTCTTCCAAGCGGTCCCTTCGGGAGCATTCCGATAACAGCATGCTCGATAACCTTCTCGGGCTTCTTGTCTAACATTTCTCTTAAGGTATTGGATTTGAATCCTCCGACATAATCAGAATGTCTGTAGTACATCTTCTGATCAAGCTTCTTACCTGTAACGCGAACCTTCTCAGCGTTTACTACGATAACATAATCTCCCATGTCTGCATGAGGAGTAAATTCCGGTTTGTTCTTTCCTCTTAAAACTCTGGCAACTGCAGAGGCAAGACGTCCTAAGTTCTGTCCTTCTGCGTCGATTACATACCATTTCTTCTCGACACTTTCGGGATTAGGCATATAAGTGTTCATGTAGAACCTCCTTGTAATATCAAATACATTGGTACAGTGCGGTGCCGTGCCACTGTCCGTATGGCCGCTTCCGCTATGTAAACGTATCTGCCGGGGCTTTGGCTTCAACGTTCTATACAATCTTGTGACCCCAAGTCACACTCGAACATTATATGCCGTCTGCAACTATTGTGTCAACATCTAAATTTACAAATTTATTACGAATCCCTTATCCGTTTTTTTGTGTTTTTCGCTCTTACACGGTCTGACAACTTGTGTCCGGTCGCCGTGCAAACTTACAATTATTCTACCTTCGTTCCGCAGTGATTGCAGAATGCCGCGTCAGCAGGTATTTCCTTTCCGCAGCTTGCGCATATCTTAACTTCGGGCTTTGCTTCAGCTTCGGGCTGCTGTTCGGGCATTTTAAAGCCGCAGTTCGAGCAGAACGCATTTTCCTTATTAACCTTTGCCCCGCAGCTCGGGCACACAACCGTGTCACTGAGCTTTGCTATCTGCTCTTCCGCCTCAGCTATAGCCTTATTAGCCATTGCTATGGCGTTAAACGCATCCTCGTATCCTGCCGGAGCATTGTCCTTGTTCTCGTTGTAGAATTTTTCTCCGATGACGCCATATGAACTCTTTATGTTCTTCCTGGCATTTTCAATCTTATTTTTAAGTGAAACAGTCTCGGAAAAATTGTTGACTCCGCGCTTTGTGTTTTCGAATGCGGTTACAGTTCCGCTCTTTACCGAGCTTCCTAAGTTTACGATCTTTTCACCTAATGATTCAAACATTGTTCCTGCCTCCTTTTTACGAATTTTTCCATTCATACTCAAAAAATATTTTTTCGTTAATGTGTCCGAAGTGCTTTATTGCTTTATATTTTCTGTATCATTGCATAATTTTGTGTCGCAATTTTGAACTGTCAGAATCTGCTCTTTGATCAGATTAAACCTCATCCTTCGGAACGCGCTGCATAAGATCCATAACGGCGTCGGATGCAGCCTTCTTTTCAAAGAGTATCTCGTTTACAGCCTTTACGATGGGCATCTCCACATGGTATTTCTCGGCGAGCTTCAATCCGGCTTTTGCGGAATATACGCCCTCAACGACCATCTTCACCTCATCCATGGCCTCCTGCATCGATTTGCCCTGTCCGATGAGTATTCCGGCGCGGCGGTTTCTGCTATGCATGCTGGCGCATGTAACGACAAGATCGCCTATTCCCGTAAGGCCGAAAAACGTTGATGAATTCGCTCCCATTGCCACTCCGAGGCGGGATATCTCAGCAATTCCTCTCGTAATAAGAGCTGCCTTTGTGTTATCTCCGAATCCCAGACCATCCGCTATTCCAGCTGCCAGTGCGATAACGTTTTTAAGAGCCGCACCCGTCTCTATTCCGAGCATATCAAGAGATGTATATACCCTGAACACCGGATTCATAAATACGTCCTGTATGCGCTTTGCCGTTTCGATGCTGTGTGCACCCGCAACTATTGTCGTAGGAAGGCCCTTGCCTACCTCCTCGGCGTGGCTCGGTCCGCTGAGAACTGCAACATTTGCCTGGGGGATTTCCTCTTCTATGACGTCTGTCATTATCTTAAGGGTCGCCTCTTCTATTCCCTTGGCAACGTCTACGATTATCATTCCGTCCGGCACAAGGTTTTTAAGATTCTTCGATGTGGATCTTACCGCTACCGACGGAACAGCCATGATGAGCATATCCGCGCCGTTTACCGCTTCCTCAAGGGACGTCGTGAATTTTACCGCCTCCGGCAGGATAACGCCCGGAAGCTTATCCTTGTTTTCACGATATTCGCAAAACATATCGTTTTCTTCTTTTAAAAAAGACCAAAGCGTCACATCATGCCCGTTGTTGCATAAAAGCCATGCGATGGCAGTGCCCCAGCTTCCCGAGCCTATCACGCTTATCTTTGCCATATCAGATTCCTCCCATATTTAAAAGTGATTTTTCAGTATCGGATCCCTGCGCATATGCGCCCACGATCCTTTATCTCAAAATAATTTACTTTCGTTTCCCGATATAATTCTCTTTATGTTTGCTCTGTGACGCCAGTACGCCAGTGCTATAAGTGCCGCCGTTATCACATACATCTCGATAAGGCGATCCTGCGTCATGGAATAGTTTCCCATCTGACCTGAAATGATCATTCCGACGATAAAGGACGCCGAAAGCGACAGCGAGCCCAGTGACACATATCTCGTTATCAAAAACGGAACAAAAAAACAAATTACTCCGGCGATCATGAGACGCCAGTCGCCAAATGCAAGTATCATTCCCACCGTAGCGGCAATTCCTTTTCCGCCCCTGAATCCAAGATAAAACGGAAAATTGTGTCCGAGTATTACGCCGGCCGCCGCATACATTCCCAGCAGCAGCGAAATATCGGAGCTTCTGAACACGAATCGCATTATAAGAACCGCCGCGATGCATTTAAACACATCGGCTAAAAGTGTGATAATCCCCATCTTCCAGCCCATAGTCCTTATAGTGTTCGTCGCGCCCGCGTTACCGCTTCCCTTTTTTCTTATATCGAAGCCTTTCATCCTGCCCAGGTAATACGATGTCTGTATAAGCCCGAAGCAATAGCCGACGATAAGGCAGATCAACCGTTCCATTCTTGTTATTCCTTCTCGTTTCTTTCACGTATTATAAATTTCAGCGACGTCCCCTCAAATCCGAACGCGTCTCTTATCCTGTTCTCAAGATAACGGACGTAAGAGAAATGCATGAGGGCTTTGTCGTTTACAAATATGACAAACGTCGGCGGCTTAACAGATGCCTGAACCGAATAGAAAATTTTCAATCGCTTGCCCTTATCCGACGGCGGCTGCTGCATCGCAACTGCCTCGGTGATTATCTCGTTGAGTACACCCGTCGCAACGCGCAGAGTGCGGCTGTCCAGCACCTTATCTATCATGTCAAACAGCTTTGTTACTCTCTGACCCGTAAGCGCCGAGATAAATGTTATCTCTGCGTACGGCACGAAGGAAAGCACCTGACGGATCTTGTCGGAATACTTGTTCACCGTCTTGTCGTCTTTTTCGATGCTGTCCCACTTGTTGACGGCGATTATAACTCCCTTTCCGGCATCGTGAGCGATTCCGCAGATCTTCGCATCCTGCTCCGTAACACCCTCGGAGGCGTCTATCATTACTACGCAAACGTCGCAGCGTTCTACAGCCGAAACAGTCCTTATGAGACTGTATCTTTCTATATCTTCTTTTATCTTACTCTTTCTTCTGATTCCCGCAGTGTCTATAAAGATATAATCCTTGCCGTCGTGGGTTATCTTCGTATCTACGGCATCCCTCGTGGTTCCGGCTATATTCGAAACAATAACGCGGTTCTCACCGAAAAGTCTGTTTATAAGAGACGATTTTCCTACATTCGGCTTGCCGACTATAGCTATACGCGGAATGTCGTCGTCATCGTCAGAGCCATCCTTATCCGGAAAATGTTTTATCGTCTCGTCAAGAAGCTCTCCTATGCCCTGCTTTCCCTCGGCGGATACGGCTATGGGATCGCCTATTCCCAGATTATAAAATTCATAGATCTCGTGTATCTGATTTTTGAAGTTATCTACCTTGTTTACGGCAAGTATAACGGGCTTCGTACTCCTTCGGAGCATGTCGGCAACCTTGAAATCGGAATCAACAAGACCCTGACGCACATCTGTCATAAATATGATAACGTCCGCAGTGTCGATGGCCGTCTGAGCCTGTGCTCTCATGCTCTTGAGTATGATGTCGGAGCTCTCGGGCTCGATTCCGCCCGTGTCTATAAGAGTAAAATCTCTGTCCAGCCATGAAACATCGGCATATATCCTGTCACGAGTTACGCCGGGCGTATCTTTTACTATTGAAATTCTGTGCCCTGCCAACGCGTTAAAAAGCGTCGATTTACCTACGTTAGGTCTACCGACTATTGCTACTATCGGTTTGCTCATATATCTGTCTCCTCCCCAAAGCAGACTCTCTCTCTCCCAGTGCTACCGCTCGGCAAAACGCACTTCCTGTGCTGCCTGCGACAACTATCGGAATATTAAATGCTTCCGACACATCGTCCGTCGTCACGTCATCCAGAAATACCTTTTCGCCCTCGCGAAGCATATTTATCGGGATCACAAGCCTGCTTCCGAGATCTTTTCCTTTTAATTGTTTTATAAGATCCTGACCCGTTATAAGGCCGGACACTGTTATTTTCTCTCCGAAGAAATCATTTCTTATGGGATAGACGGTCACGCTGACATTGGGGAATTTTTCCTTTAGTCTGCCTGTCATATCCTTTATAAAATCTGCGGCAAGATAACCTGTTGCGATGGAGAGGTTATCCTTTCTCTGGTCGGCACTGCACTCCTCTAAGAATTCGGTGATTTCCCGCTCCAAAAGTCTCATCATGCCGACGCCGTTTTCCAGCTGCGGATATCCGTCGTAATCCTCCTCGGACGGAAGCTCTCTTTTTGCCAGCAGATACCATTCGTCCGATGCGTATACGAAATTCGTGCCGTACTTCGCCTTCATCTCCTTGCGGACGCTGTCGATCTGGTCGATGAGCTCGCACGCATCCTCCTGCTCAAAAGACTCCAGTGGATAAAGGCCGTCCCTGTATTTTGTAAGCCCTACGGGAACTATCGACACGCTCCTTAGTGCGGGATGAAGTTCTTTTAAAGTTTTGAGCGAATATTCCAGCTCTTTGCGATCGTTTACGCCCTTGCAAAGAACGATCTGACCGTTCATCTCTATTCCGCCGTCCGCAAGCCTTTTTGCCTTTTCGAAAACATCGCCTGCGAAGCGGTTATTAAGCATCTTGCATCTAAGTGCGGGGTTCATAGCCTGAAACGAAATGTTTATCGGCGACATATGATATTTTATGACCCTGTCTATATCGTCCATGGTCATATTCGTCATGGTGACATAATTACCCTGCAAAAACGAGAGACGCGAATCATCATCCTTGAAATAAAGCGTCTCGCGCATTCCCGGCGGCATCTGATCTATAAAGCAGAATATGCATTTATTGTGGCAGCTCTTGTAATCGTCCATTATGCCGCTGTCAAATGCAAGACCGAGATCCTCGTCTTCGTCTTTTTCTATTTCTAAGAGCCACTCTTCTCCGTCTTTTTTCCTGATGAGAACCTGTATCTCTTCGTCCTCTGTCAGAAACATGTAATCGAAAATATCTTTTATTTCCGAATCATTTATGGAGATAAGAAAGTCGCCCGGTTCTATTCCCATTTCGTCGGCAATACTGCCTTCCTCAACGGAAACGATCTTTTTCGGTTCTTCCGCCATAACATCCTCCGCATACCTGCTAATATAACAATTCTGCGGGTAAAAAGCAAGGAAGCAACCCTCCTCTTACCATGTGTACAAATATCAATCAAAAATCTTTGTAATATCCTGATAACGATTAATCACTCGGTAAATCTCTATGTATTCGTTTCTTGTCTTATAGATAATTACATAATCTTCCCATATTGCATATTTATAGTCAGTTCGGAAGCTTACCCGTTTTGAAAGATCCGAACCCATACCCGGGAACAACTGAAGGTTTTCAAATTTTCCATAAATTTTCTCTATGGTTCTTGTAGCGTATTCTTCATTGTCCTCGGCGATATACTCTCGAATACCTTTCAGATCTTCAGCAACCATTGGATTGATCCGTAACTTTAACATCTCATCCCTCCACAATTGCTTTCAATTCACTTAGATTCAACCATCCTTCCCCGTCTTTCACTGCTTCCTCAGCCTCTTGAAGCTTCATCAAAAGCTTATTTTCTGCTCGACTACGCTCATAGTCTTCGATATCAATAATCACAAAACGACCTCTGCCGTTCTTAGTCAGATATACAGGCTCACCTTTATGACAATTTTTCAGAACCTCATTATAATTTCTCAAATCAGATACCGGTAAAATATTTGCCATATTTTCTCAACTCCTCCCTCTAATTCATACTTTTATCATATAGAAAAAAGCTGTAAAATTCAACGTTAAATTTTACAGCTTTTTGGTGTCATACAGAAATCATGTTCTGTTATGCTGATATCTTTTACTATCTTGTTTTATTTTCTTCCCCATCTTTTCTGCGAGATCAGAACTCCACCAAGGCTTATTCCGATAATTGCGAACCACAGAGCCATGTTGCTGATTACCAACAAAAAACCGGTAATTTTTCTTTTTAATCTCATTAGACTTCCTTGATGTCATGAACAAGCGAACGGAAAGCATTGATATAGAGCTTCGTATCCAGAGAGACCGCAGCGGCATCAAAGCCTTTTTCAAAGTAGTTTTTAGTGCCGGCAGCGTCTCCGGTAAAGATCATGGCGAACTTGCCGGCAGCCTTGCAGGCTTTCAGTATGCGGTCTACGGAATCTGAGAACTCCCGGGTATTGAACTTACCCGGAGCGCCAAGTGCCACGGATAGGTCGAAGGGACCGACGAAGATTCCGTCAACACCTTCAATGGAAGCAATCTCCTCGATATTGGCAAGGCATCCTGCGGTCTCGCACTGCGGGATAAGCAGCGTCTCGCTGTTGCAGGTTTTAAAATAGTCATCCAGACCATGGTTGGCATAGTCAGCTTCGCCCCAGATGGCATCGCGTCCCCACATGACACCGCGATTACCCACAGGGAAGTACTTAGCGTACTCAACAAGGTTGTGAACTTCCTCGACAGTGTTGACACATGGAACGATCAGACCCTGAACGCCGATATCCAGCATCTTCAGGACTGAAGAACGTGAACCGTCCCGAACACGTACAAACGGGGTGATGTTGCGCAGGCAGGCTGTACGAACCAGATCTGCGGTACTTTCAGGACCAAAGGTACCGTGTTCTGAGTCGATGATCAGGAAATCAAGAACACCTATGCGAATGCCCGTCCTTACCGTTCCT
>CAYMAY010000004.1:45912-47505 GCA_964388555.1 uncultured Lachnospiraceae bacterium | reverse complement strand
AATCAAGGCCGGTGACGGATAGGCATTCGACTGCATTGGCCCCGCCGATCTCGAAGAATGTTCCCACGCCTTTCTGACCGGCAAGCAGCTTTTTCTTCAATAAGTTTTCCATTATTTATCCTCCTCGCAATAGACATCAAAAGCCACATCTGATCTTTTACCAAACAAAGCTTTTTCACCGCCTGTTGCTATGGTTTCAAGATTGCTATCAGCTAACGAAAGATCCATCGTTATATTATTGATCTCGGTGATTCCAAGCTCTTCCATTATTTCCTGATCAATAAGGTAATCTAAGGATATTGACAGCAAACCATTCTTCTGCGGCAGAAGAGCTACGCGGCTCCATGCTCCGGCAGGTGATACGATAATTCCGTTAATCGCAATATTGCTTGCCTGTGCGACATAACTATTCTCAGACGCATTTGAAAGCTCGAGCTGGATGGTACTACCCGCGTACGAATCTGGGACCTCAGCAGCTGTTACAACGCTGACGCCGTTTAACTCCTCATTAAATTGTTTTAACATCTATCTCATTATATAGGTACATATAATATGTACGCAAGTAAAAATAAAGTAAATATCCTATTGACTTATGTGATATGATACTTTGGTTGAAAATACAAAACCTGAGGCATATTCAATGGAACAGACAGAGATATTCGGAACGGAAAAACCATCCAGACTTTTACTGCGTCTTGCGCCGCCCGTTATGCTGGCGCAGCTTATTCAGGCGCTTTATAACATAGTTGACAGCTTTTTTGTAGGCAGATACTCAAATTCCGGTCTTACGGCACTGTCTGTTATATATCCCATACAGCTTTTGATGATCGCATTTGCCGTCGGAACGGGCGTCGGGATCAACACCGTCATGGCCGCAAAACTTGGCGCCGGACGAAAAAAAGATGCGGATGAATACGCCGGCGTCGGCACACCTCTTGCCGTTTTGCTCTGGCTCTTATTTTCCGTAGTCTGTTATTTTATCATGCCCTTTTATGCAAGGATGTCCACGGCATCCGAAGATGTGATTCAAGATGTTATCGTGTACGGCAGAATCGTCTGCGTATTCAGCTTCGGACTGTTTTTGGAAAGCATCTGGACGAAGGTATTGCAGGCCAACGGCGATATGAAAACACCCATGATTGCTCAGATCATCGGCGCCATAACAAATATAATCTTCGATCCTATTCTTATATTCGGCATGTTCGGATTCCCCGAAATGGGTATCGGCGGTGCGGCGGTTGCTACTGTAGCAGGGCAGATCATGGCGGCCCTTATCGTTATGAGAAAAGGTTTTAGGCGATTGCCGGAAAGAGGAATTTATCGCCACCATACTGCGGAGATCTTCCGCCTCGGCGCTCCGAATATCCTTATGCAGTCGGCGTATACCTTTTATATACTGGGATTAAATCTGATTCTGGCCACATTCAGCGATCAGGCCGTTACGGCTCTGGGGCTTTATTACAAATGGCAGACATTCTTCTTTATCCCGCTTGGCGCGATGCAAACCTGCATTGTCCCCGTCATCAGCTATAACTACGCCACAGGAAATATCGACCGCTGCAGGAAGACTCTTTCCGCCGCCGTTAAGTTCGG
>CAYMAY010000004.1:0-45812 GCA_964388555.1 uncultured Lachnospiraceae bacterium | reverse complement strand
AGGGAACATCACATATGAGAACTGTAGTCTTCGATCACTTTATTGATTGAACTTTATTTTTCAAATGTCAACGTCATATCATCCTCAGAAAGTGTAAGAGCATTTCCTGAAAGTGTGCCTGTAACTGTCTCTCCTTCTGCCGTAAGTTCGACGTTGGATCCGTCTGCCTTCCATGTACCTGAAATGCTTTCTTCTCCGAGAAGAGTCATATCCAAACTAAAGTTTCCATCCTCTTCAAGATTGCATACCACATCGCCGGAAACGCCAAGTACACCGAGCAGAGTGGCTATATCCATCTCCGTATCGTTCTGTTTAAACTTTGTAAGTTTGTACTCTCCTGCCGCCGAAGAACCGCTGCCGCCGCAGGCAGCCAGCGCAAATACACAAACTACAGCAAGCATCAGTGCCACAAGACTTTTTGTTACTTTCTTTTTCATATTTTTCCTCCTGATTAAACAACGTGAAGTATTCTTCACTTTTTCGCATGACCATTCTATCATTTGCCATAATAGACGTCTATATATATTTTTCATCATTACTGCTCCTGAATCATGTTCTTACACAGTCCAACACCAAATGTCTATCTGTTAGCTGTTATGTTGTTACGCTATTCTCATTTTCTCGGATTTCAATTCATCCTCATTTTCCTCTTTTCCTCATTTCCCACTTGCTACATCATTGCAAACATATTGAATAAGCACCATTACAGTATTATAATTAAGAGACAACGGAGGTATCGGATATGGCAAGTACAATTCAAATAAGAGTAGACGATGACTTAAAAAATAAATCTGACAGACTTTTTAAGGATCTTGGAACAGATACAACTTCCGCAATAAGAATGTTTTTAACGCAGGCCGTCGCATATAATGGATTTCCGTTCGAAATAAAAAAAACAATTTCAAATCCATATGTGTCCATGACGGAAGAGGATTTTCTTCAAAGTCTGGAACAGTCCAGAGAATCTGCAAAAAGCGGAAACTATCGAGACGCTGAATCAGTAATTTCAGACATGAGGGGAAAGTATGGATTATAAAGTATTCGTGACATCCGAGGCAGAAGAATCTTTAAATCGATACATACAATATCTGCTGTTCGAAAAGAATAGCGAACAGGCGGCAGGAAATCTTCTTGATGATTTTGAAGAAACAATAGGGAAACTAAAAAGCGCGGCAGGAAGTTTAAAATTATGTGATAATCCCAAATTAAGAAAGCTTGGATATCGACGGATAAATTTTCTTAAACATAGATATTTCATATTATACAGAATAGAAAATAATACTGTATTTGTTGATGATGTATTTCATGAATTACAAGATCACGAAAACGCAATGATGTAATATTCAACCGAAGGGATCTTCTGGACGGTTTTGATCCGGATCAGACCGGCACATTCGTAATCACCGACGGTGCCGACATAATCGCATCAAACGACAGAAGTCTCCTTAAAGATGTTATATCCGATGAAGACTATGATTTTGTATATGACATCCGCGAAAGCGGACAGGCCATTGATAAGGCGGAAGTGGCAAACCGCTCCGGTGTGCATACCCGAACAGCTGCAGCTTGTAAAGAATGTTGTTCATTCGGATGTTGAGGCTAAAGGGCTCACCTATATAGACAAGACGATTGATCTTGAAAACATATATGTATATGCGGATTCGCTCCATGTAAACCGTGCTCTCATGAACATCCTGGCAAATGCCGTCAAGTTTACACCTGAAGGCGGCACAATAACATTCACCCTGCGGGAGCGTAAATCGGAGCGCGCAGGATATGCGTACTATGATTTTATAATAGAAGATACCGACAAGGCTAACATACCCATCATCGCCATGACAGCCAATGCGTTCGAAGAGGATAAGAAAAACGCGTATGATGCGGGAATGAATGGTCATATCGCCAAACCCATAGATGTAAACGTGCTGATGCAGACGATCAGCGAGGTTATTGACGGTTCAAATGCTGATTAACAGATATCATATGTTTATCTCAGGGCTTTGAATTATTGACATTGCTTATGTCTGCGTGATATAAATTTAGAGGACGTCGTCAGACGAAAAAATTTTGGAGGCATTTATGTCTATTCTCAGTACAATGGTAAATGCGATTCCGGTCGCACCTTTAAAAATATGCCCGCTCCCCGGATGCGAGGCTCAGGCAGCAGAAATCAACGACTGCCTTAAAACTCTTCAGAGTCGCCTGTTTAAAATGAAAGCAGACAGCGCTGCGCACTTCAATTACACGGATTCATTCATAGTAGAATGTGACTGTCCGCGATTCGGAAGCGGCGAGGCAAAAGGTTTTGTCAAGCAATCCGTCAGAGGTGTTGATCTTTACCTCATATCGGATGTGTGCAACCACAGCGTAACGTATAAAATGAGAGGAATGGAGAACTACTATTCTCCCGACGATCACTTTCAGAATCTCAAGAGAATAATTTCGGTATGTGCCGGAAAGGCTCATCGTATAAACGTAATAATGCCGTTCCTCTACGAGGGCAGACAGCACAAAAGAAGCGGCAGGGAATCCCTTGACTGCGCTCTTGCTCTTCAGGAGCTGGCAGACATGGGTGTATCAAATATAATCACATTTGATGCTCACGATCCGAGAATAGTCAATTCCGTTCCGCTGCGCGGTTTTGAGAACTTCTATCCCACATATCAGTTTTTACAGGCTCTCTTCGAGAATGTAAAGGATATCAAACCGGATCCGGACCACCTTATGGTAATAAGTCCCGATGAAGGCGCAATGTCCAGAGCAAAATATTTTGCCAACGTAATGGGTGTAGATCTGGGAATGTTCTACAAGCGCCGCGATTATTCAACCATCGTAAACGGCAAGAACCCCATAGTTGCTCACGAATTCTTAGGTGCATCCCTTGAGGGCAAAGACGCCATAATCGTAGATGACATGATCGCCAGCGGCGAAAGCATGCTTCACGTAGCGGAAAAGGTAAAAGAACGCGGAGCAAGACGTGTATTCATCTGCGCAACATTCGGACTTTTCACCGAGGGTCTTGACAGCTTTGACGAATATTATGAAAAAGGTATGTTCGACCTGATGATCACAACAGATCTCACGTATCAGATGCCCGAGCTGGCAAGCAAGCCATGGTTTGCCTCGGCTGAGCTTTCGGTATACCTTGCGAATATCATATATGCCGTAAACCACGATGTATCTCTTGATCCGATAATCGATAACACAGCCAAGATAAACGAGCTTATGGCAGAATTCGGGATGAAGTGATTCCTGTGTAATCTCAACTTTAATTATTTAATCTACAAATTCACGAAATCCGGCAGTCGATTTGAGCTGCCGGATTTCTTTTTATCTTTCTTTAAATTTTTTCTTAGATCAGATCAATGCAACAGTATCTCTGCAGATTGCAAGTTCTTCGTCTGTAGGTATTACACAAACCGCTACCTTGGAGTCGTCTGTGGAGATGAGTCTGTCTCCGCCTCTCTGCTCGTTGCGCTTCTCGCAAAGCTTGATTCCGAGATATTCAAGGCTGTTTACAACAGTAGCTCTTACGCTGGCATCATTCTCACCGATTCCGGCTGTGAATGCGATAGCGTCTACTCCGTTCATTGCTGCAACGTATGAACCAACTGTCTTTATTACTCTGTAGCAGAATACATCAAGTGCAGCCTGAGCGTATTTGTTGCCCTTTGCGGCAGCTTCGCCAAGGTCTCTGAAGTCGCTGGAAAGTCCCTTTGAAAGACCGAACACACCTGACTTCTTGTTGAGTACGTTTATAACCTCTGAAAGAGAAAGGTTCTCTTTGTTTGCAATAAACTCTACGATGGCGGGATCGATGCTTCCCGAACGTGTTCCCATTACAAGACCATCAAGCGGTGTAAGACCCATGCTGGTGTCAACGCACTTGCCGTTTAATACAGCGCTTATGGAAGCACCGTTTCCGAGGTGGCAAACAATGATCTTTGAATTATTTATGTCGAGTCCGAGGAACGCAGCCGTCTGCTTTGATACGAAGCTGTGTGATGTTCCGTGGAAGCCGTAACGTCTTACCTTGTAGTTCTCGTAATACTCCATGGGAAGTCCATAGAGATATGCCTTCTCCGGCATTGTCTGATGGAATGCTGTATCAAATACGCCTACCATCGGCACGCCCGGCATAAGCTCCATACATACGCGAATACCGATAAGGTTAGCCGGATTGTGAAGCGGTGCAAGGTCAGAAACCTCTTCGATAGCCTTTATAACTTCGTCGTTTATAACGATGGACTTAGCGAATTTCTCTCCGCCATGGACGATTCTGTGTCCTACGGCTCCGATTTCTTTAAGATCTGCAATAGCGCCTGTCTTTGCGTTTGTAAGAGCATCAAGAACGAATCCGATAGCTTCTTTATGTGTCGGCATAGCGTAATCGTTTATCTCTTTATCGAGACCTGCCTTCTGATAAACGAGTCTTCCGTCTATTCCTATTCTCTCGCAGAGTCCCTTTGCGAGTACGCTCTCGCTCTCTGAATCTATAAGCTGATATTTAAGCGAAGAGCTTCCGCAGTTTATTACCAATACTTTCATTGTATGATGTTCTCCTTTCAGGCAAGTGATGCTGTGATGATGGCCATTGAATATACCTCAAGAGCGTTGCATCCTCTTGAAAGGTCGTTGATGGGTGCGTTAAGTCCGAGAAGGATAGGTCCGTATGCATCGAATCCGCCAAGTCTCTGTGCGATCTTGTAGCCGATGTTTCCTGCGTTGATATCCGGGAAGATAAATGTGTTTGCATGACCTGCTACCGTAGAATTCGGGCATTTTGTCTTTGCAACTCTCGGTGAAACGGCTGCGTCGAACTGAAGCTCTCCCTCGATCTCCATCTCCGGATGTTTTTCTTTTGTCTTTGCCGTAGCATTTCTCATCTTATCAACATCTTCGCCCTTGCCGGATCCAAGTGTTGAATAGCTGAGGAAAGCAACCTTGGGATCTACGCCGAATACTTTAGCGCACTCAGCTGTCTCATAAGCAACCTCAACAAGCTCATCCTCGTTGGGCTTGATGTTTATAGCGCAATCGCCCATTGCCAGAACTTCGCTTTCGCCTGTAGCAGCCTCACGTACAAGAATGAAGCATGAGGATACGATGGAGTTCTCCGGTTTTGTCTTGATGATCTGAAGTGCCGGACGAACTGTATCAGCTGTTGAATATGTAGCTCCGCCTAAAAGCGCATCGGCAACGCCCATCTTAACAAGCATTGTTCCGAAATAGTTTCCCTGCTTAAGCATCGGGATAGCCTTTTCCGGTGTCATTCCCTTGCTCTTTCTTATCTCGCAGAACATATCAACCATCTCGTCGAAACGGTCAAAATTATCGGGGTCGATGATCGTTGCGCCCTTTATATTGTATCCTGCCTCTTCTGCTGCCTTAAATATCTCGTCCTCTTTTCCTACAAGGATAGGTGTAAGGAAGTTTGCAGCCAGCAGACGGGATGAAGCCTCGATGATACGGGGATCTGAGCCCTCCGTAAATACAATCTTCTTGGGGCTTGCTTTAAGCTTGTTGATCATGTCAGTAAAACCGTGCATTTTTTATCTCCTTTCAGATATATCCCATCAGACATATCTATACATATATTTTTCTTATTCTGGATATATCAACCATGTTAGATTATAATATCAAAAAAAGGATTACACAATGATAAATTAAAACAAATTGCTATGAAAACGATTGGAATAATTGCGGAATTTAATCCGTTTCACAAGGGACACGAATATTTTATAGATGAAGCCAAAAAACTTTCCGGTGCGGACAGCGTTGTCGTAGTGATGAGCGGCGACTATGTTCAGCGCGGCGAATGCGCGATCTGGGATAAATTCAGGCGTGCCGAAATGGCTGTTATATGCGGTGCCGATATGGTTCCGGAGCTGCCGGTCGTTTTTTCCACGGGAAGCGCAAGAGATTTTGCATATGGCGCTGTTTCACTTCTTGATAACCTGGGCGTAATAGACGAGCTTTGGTTTGGAAGCGAATCCGGCGATATGCGTCTTTTTGACGTGATTTCCGGCATATTTGCTGACGAACCCGTGGAATACTCCGATGCTCTTCGCAGCAATCTTAAATGCGGAATGAGTTTTCCCGCTGCGAGAGCTGCGGCCTTTGCGTCGGTTTTCGGCAATGACCCGGGGTTCATTAAAAAATATGATTTGGATACTGATGCTGTTTTGAATAAAAAAACCATAAATACATTCTTAAGCTCTCCCAATAATATACTGGGGATTGAATACTGTCTGGCACTTAAGAAGCTGAAAAGTAATATTGTTCCGAAAACTCTTACGAGGCTTGGCGGCGGCTATAACGACAAGGCTTTAAATTCAAAATACAGCTCTGCTTCAGCAATAAGGCTGGCTCTTGCCGATAAGCGTTTCGGCGATGCCTTCAGCGCCCTTCCCGCTTCCATCACCGCAAATTTCGACATATGGGATTTATTCAAGAAGACGTTATGCATCGATGACTTTTCTCTTATACTTCGTTATATTCTGATGAGAGAATCCGCGGAATCGCTTTCGAATTTTCGCGATGTCGGTATCGACCTTGCCCGGCGCATAAAACAGCACGAGAATGATTTCAGAACATTTTCGCAGTTTGCCATGCTTCTTAAAAATAAAAGCACGACATACTCTCACATATGCCGTGCACTGATCCATATTATCTTAGGATTGACTGATGCAGATTTTGAAAGCGCCGTAAATGCAAATCATATAAGGCTTCTCGGCATAAACAAATCAAACTCCGCATTGCTTTCTGCGGCAAAAGCCAATTCAAGGGCTTCGCTGTGTCCAAAGCCATCCGCTTTAAAGGACGGTTCCTACGATAAAGAGCTCTTCGCCTCCAATTTGTACGAAAGCGTCTATGCCCATAAATTCAACGCGCCCTTTACGCATGAATACCGGAAGCAGATGATCATCAAAAATTAATTTTTAAAGCTATGGATCGGGGCGGGGATTCTTCCGCCTCTGCTAACCATTTTTTCGCAGGAATATTTACTTACAGGCATTATCGGCGCGTAGCCCAAAAGACCGCCGAACTCTACGGTATCACCCACGCCTTTTCCAATAACGGGTATAAGGCGCACCGCCGTCGTTTTCTGATTTATCATTCCGATAGCCATCTCATCGGCTATTATTCCCGCAAGTGTGCTCTCCGTTGTATCGCCCGGTATAGCAATCATATCCAGTCCCACGGAGCAGACGCAGGTCATCGCCTCTAACTTTTCTAACGTAAGTGCGCCGCTGTTCGCCGCATCTATCATTCCCTGGTCTTCGCTGACAGGAATAAATGCTCCGCTCAATCCGCCAACGTATGATGATGCCATAACACCGCCTTTTTTGACCTGGTCGTTAAGCAACGCAAGGGCAGCCGTTGTTCCCGGTGCACCCACCGACTCAAGACCTATCTCCTCAAGGATCTCAGCAACCGAATCGCCCACCGCAGGAGTAGGCGCCAGGGAAAGATCGACTATTCCAAACGGGATGTTCAGTCTCTTTGATGCCTCTTTCGCGACAAGCTGACCGACACGCGTTACCTTAAAGGCAGTTTTCTTTATCGTCTCGCAAAGCGTTTCGAAGTTCTCACCGCGAACGCCTTCAAGGGCGTGCTTAACAACTCCCGGTCCGGAAACGCCTACATTTATGATGGCATCCGCCTCGGTAACACCGTGGAATGCACCTGCCATAAACGGATTGTCATCCGGCGCGTTGCAGAATACTACGAGTTTGGCACAACCCATGCAGCTGTCGTCCGCCGACTCGTATGCCGTCTCTTTTATTACCTTTCCCATAAGACTTACAGCATCCATGTTTATGCCCGTCTTCGTGGAACCTACATTTACCGACGCGCAGACTCTCTCTGTCTGTGCCAGCGTCTTCGGGATGCTTCTTATAAGAAGCTCATCGGAGTGTGTCATTCCCTTTGATACAAGCGCCGAAAATCCGCCGAGGAAATTAACGCCGACCTCGTGTGCTGCCTTATCCAGCGTCTTTGCGATGGAAACGTAATCCTCTTCTGTTTTGCAAGCCGCGGATCCGATAAGTGCTATAGGTGTTACGGAAATTCTCTTGTTTACGATGGGTATTCCGTATTCCGCGGATATATCCTCTCCCGTTGATACGAGATCTTTCGCCGTGGTCGTTATTTTTTCGTAGATTTTCCGGTTAAGCTCGTTTATATCAGAATCTATGCAGTCCAGCAGACTGATTCCAAGGGTTATGGTTCTTACGTCGAGATTTTCGCTGGCGATCATCTCGTTTGTTTCGGAAACTTCAAAAATATTTATCATATCATTGCACCTCAGACTCTGTGCATCATATTAAAGATGTCCTCGTGCTGGCATCTTACGATAACACCCAATTTGTCGCCTATGGAGGCAAGCGCTCTCGAAAGCTCCGCCGCCGTAATATCAGAATTGCTCGTGTCCACTATCATCATCATGTTGAAATAACCCTTGATGATCGTCTGCGAAATATCCTCGATGTTTATATTGTGCTCCGCAAGATACGTGCACACCTTCGCAATAATTCCAACCGTGTCGTGGCCAACAACCGTTACTATCGTTTTTTTCATGACTTCTCTCCTGACAATACTCATTTACTCTATGAAACTATCACATAATTATATAGCAATGTAATGCGATATTTCTTGCTTTCTACCACTCCATAAGTGTTCCCGGTGCATCCCTCTTTGCAATCTCAATCCTGAAATCTCCCGCCTTGTACGGCGTCGCTCCCATGTCGATCTCGCTTTTAACCGTTTCAAGCGCAAGTGCGGGATAATTATTTTCCTTGCTGAGATGCCCTAATATAATACTCTTAAGATCATCGTGCAATATACATTCCAAAAGCCTGCCGGCATCCTCATTAGACAAATGACCTCTGTCGCCTAATATCCTGCGTTTTAAGAAATAAGGATAGGCACCCGATTCCAGCATCCGCACGTCGTGATTTGATTCTACAAGAATAGCATCAAGACCTTTAAGCTTATCGATGGTGTAATCGTTGTAACATCCCAGGTCGGTAGCAATGGCGAATGAATGATCTCCGTTTTCGAATCTGAAACCCAGCGGATCTGCCGCATCGTGACTCGTGGAAAAGGACTGGATATTTATATCACCTATAGAGAAAATCTCGTCCGCCGTTATGCTGTTAAAAAGCCCTTCGGGAATTTTGCCCGCCTTGCCGTCGGCTTCTATCTTATCGTATGTTTTCTGAGCCGTGTAGATCGGAAGCCCCAGTCTCCTTGCTATAACGCCCAGCCCATGTATATGGTCGACATGTTCATGGGTAACAAGAACGGCATCGATGTCCTTCCCGGTGAGCCCTATTTCGTTAAGCCCCTGCTCTATTCGTTTCCCGCTTATGCCGGCATCTATAAGCAGATGCGTGCTGTCGCTTCCCACGTATATGCAATTGCCGCTGCTGCCGCTGCTTATCGTGCAAATTCTCATAAACCGTACCTTTTTGAAAGATGTTTCTTTATCTGTTCTTTAGTATCCTCGAAATCGCCGCTGTTGTCCACGGTAAAATCACACGCATTTTTAAATTCATCATCAGAAAGCTGATTTTTCATAACATCTTTCGCTCTCTCGGCTGTTATGCCTCTGTTTGATACAAGACGCTCCAGCCTTGTTTCGGTATCAGAATATATATACCAGAATTCTTCGCAAATGTCTTTGTACTTTGTACCAATAAGTAGTGCCGCCTCGATAACAGCGAGCTTTTTACCCGCATTTTCTGCCCTGGCAAGCCTGTCCTGAATCTCATCCCATACGGCAGGATGAATTATGTTGTTCATAGCTTCTAAGATATCCGGATTTTTAAACGCCAGCGCTCCCGCCGTTTTGCGGTTCAGCGACCCGTCGTCTAAAAAATATTCATCACCGAATAATTTTCTTAATGATTTATTGCATTTCGTTCCCGGCTTCATTACATCGTGGGCAACGTCGTCCGCCATGATAACTTCCGCATCGTAATCCCTGCCCAGATATTCGCACACCAGCGACTTTCCGCATCCTATTCCGCCGGTTATTCCTATTATATACATTTTAATGTGCCTCGTCCCAATCATATCCCGAATTCGTGTCCGCGATAAGCTCCACGGAAAGATGAACGGCATTTTCCATTTCTTCTTTCAGGAGTTCTTTTACCGCATTTTCTTCAGCCACGGGAGCCTCTACGAGAAGTTCATCGTGCACCTGAAGGATTATCCTTGACTCAAGTTTCTCCGCCTTTAAACGCTTATTTACATTAAGCATTGCCTTTTTGATTATATCGGCCGCACTGCCCTGTATGGGCGAATTCATAGCGACTCTTTCGCCAAATGACCTCTGCATGAAATTCGATGACTTAAGCTCCGGAATAGGTCTTCTGCGCCCGAACATGGTTGTCGTATAGCCGTTTTTCTTCGCGTTTTCGACTGTTTCATCCAGATATTTCTTTATGCCGGGATATGTTTCGAAATATTTTTCGATATAACTCTGTGCCTCTTTACGGCTTATGCTTAAGTCCTGACTAAGGCCAAACGAGCTTATCCCGTATACGATTCCGAAGTTTACGGCCTTGGCGTTTCTTCTCTGCTGAGGCGTAACCTCATCCAGCGGAACGGAAAATACCTGCGACGCCGTTATCCTGTGTATATCGCTATCCTGTCTGTAGGCTTCGATAAGCTTTTCATCGCCTGACATATGGGCCAGAACGCGAAGCTCTATCTGGGAATAATCGGCATCTATAAATACGCAGCCTTCCCGCGGAACGAAAACCTTTCTTATCTTTCGCCCCAGTTCCATGCGGACGGGTATGTTCTGCATGTTGGGATCTGTGGAGCTTATACGACCCGTCGCCGTAACACTCTGCTGAAAATGTGAATGTATGCGGCCGTCTTCCCGCACGTAACTTCCGAGAGCATCAGCATATGTGGATTTCAGCTTTGCAAGCTGACGATATTTTAGTATATCACGGACTATCGGTGCTTCATCGGCAAGCTTTTCCAGCACGTCCACCGCGGTGGAATAACCGGTTTTTGTTTTCTTGCCGCCCTTAAGCTGAAGTTTTTCAAAAAGTACAACTCCCAGTTGTTTCGGAGATTGTATGTTGAATTCTTCTCCCGCCTGATCGTATATGCTTTTTTCAAGCTCCTCAAGCTGAACCTTAAGGGTTTTCGAAAACTCCGTAAGCTCATCGGAATTCATCCTGATTCCGGCAATCTCCATGTCGCTCAAGGCATATACAAATGGCATTTCGATGTCGTCAAAAAGCGTCATCTGACCGCTTTCGTTAAGACGACTCCTTAAGCCATCTACCGAAACCAGTGCACCGTAAGCCTTGTATGATATGATCTTTTGCCTCTGTTCATCGGAAATCTCTGTTTTCTTCGTGATCTTTGAACCTACGATCTCCTCTGCCGATGGCAGTGATGCATTTCCGTACTGCGAGGCGATATATTCATATGAATATTCGCTTCTTAAGGGATCCATAAGATACGCGGCTATGACACAATCGAATACTCCGCTGTCCGGATCGCACCTTAAGATATTCTGCTGTTCCTTGAAATCCACGGTAGATGTATCTGTCTTTTTTATGATCTTGCAGATTGAAGACTTTAAGTATTCTTCATCGTCTTTTATATAAACACACTTATCCGCGAAAGCAAGGGCAAGGCCTGACACGCGGCCGAAGATCGCACTTGCGCCGCCGGAAACATCTGCGTGTATATTTCCGTTATCAAAATCAAATGTATACTGAAATTCTTCTGTTTCCGCACTATCATCATTAGTGATATCGAGACAGAATCCCACAAGATCGCACACAAGCGCCTCTTTTATAAGCTCATCCGCCGTTTTTCTGTCGCTGATGATCCCGATCTTAACATCCTCACCGCTTTTTTTATTCTCATCATTAAAGCGCGTAAGGAAGTTTTTAAATCCAAGCTCCTTGAAGACATCATACGCCGCGGGAGTATAAAAATTCTTTACCTTAAGATCGTTTATATCCGCTCCGGTATCGGCATCCGTCTTTATGGTTGCCAGCTTTTTCGAAAGTTCTCCCAGCTCATAGCTATCCCGGAACGCTTCCATGGCCTTTTTCGGCTTTATCTTGTCAAGATTATCATGGGCATTTTCCAGCGAACCATACTCAAGAATAAGATTTGTCGCCGTCTTTTCGCCGACTCCCGGCAGACCCGGTATGTTATCCGACGAATCACCCATCATGGCCTTAAGGTCTACTATCTTATCCGGTCCTATTTTATATACTTCCTTAACGTACTCAGGCGTAAATGTCTCGTATGTCGTCGTGCCTTTGCTGGTTTTGGGCAGGATCTGGGTAACATTCTCATTTACAAGCTGCAAAAGATCACGATCTCCCGAAAGGATCGTGACTTTCATACCCAGCTTCTGCGCCGCCTCCGCCTGAGAGCCGATAAGATCATCCGCCTCAAGTCCTTCCTTTTGAAGAAGTACAACATCCATGGCCTCCAGGGCTTTTTTGATGACAGGCACCTGAGCTGCAAGCTCGTCGGGCATCTTCTTTCGCGTTCCCTTGTACGCGTCGTACATTTTGTGTCTGAATGTAGGCGCTGAAAGGTCAAAGGCAACGGCAACATGATCCGGCTTTATATCCTCGTATACCTTGAAAAATATATTAAGAAATCCATAGACGGCATTGGTATAAACGCCGCTGGAATTTGTAAGCAGCGGCAGCCCGTAAAATGCCCTGTTTAATATACTGTGTCCGTCGACTAAAAGAATCTTCCCGTCCATTATTTAATCCTCACTGATGCCGCAACGCCTGATTTCCCGCACTTTATTTCACGCATTAGGCACGCTTTTTGGTTCACTGCTGCGCTCGCCGGCATCACTAACATCTATCTGCCGCGAAATTCCCAGCACGACACCTATTTCACTCATCAAAAATACTACCGCCGTTCCTCCGTAACTCACAAACGGAAGTGTAACTCCCGTCGTAGGTATTACGTTGAGAACAACGCATATATTAAGCACTACCTGAAGGGCGATATGGATAAATACACCACTCGCTATAAGGCATCCCTTAAGATCCGGCGCGTTCTGCGCGATCCACATTATCCTGTAGAGAAGATACGCGAAAAGAAGAAGTACAACTATGGCTCCCACAAGACCCAGCTCCTCGCATATTACCGAGAAGATCATGTCGTTCTGCGCCTCGGGAATCGCCGTTATCTTCTGGGTACCGTTTCCCAGGCCCTTGCCGAAAAATCCTCCGCTTCCTATGGCATAAAGACCCTGGAGCACCTGCATTCCGCCATACTCCGAATACTGCTCGGGATTGAGCCATGCCTGTATTCGCCTTATTCTGAAGCTGTCGCCGGAATTCGCGTAATTTGACAGGATTATAACAGCGATCGCCACAATGAGTGCTAAAATGATAAACAGTATGATGAATTTCTTTGTTTTGGGATGGGCGACAAATATCATAAGAACGTCTATTGCCATTATTATGATGGCAGTACTTAGATTATCGGTGAAAAAATACGCGCCGAAGGCCGGAATGAATCCGTAAATAAATACCGTAAAAACGCCTTTTTTCGTGTAAAAATACCTGCCCATTCTGATTATCTGCACAGTTATGAAAAGAATAACGGCGATCTTGGCTATCTCGGAGGGCTGAAACTGGATTCCTTTTATCTCGATCCAGCGCTTTGCACCGTTGTAATCGACACCCAGTGGTGTGTATTTTACAACCGCCATCAAAAGAATGGAGAGAATGTACAATATTCCCGACAGCTTTACAAATATATGGAAATCCGCCTTTGAGATCAGAAGGGCAAACAATATGGCAACACCCGATATGATTGCCTGTCTTATAAGGTAATACATATCGTTGCCCGTGGCTTTTACCGCGTCAAAGGAGCTTGCGCTGTACATCATTACAAGTCCGAAGCACACAAGAATAATAACTACCGCCAAAAGACTGTAGTCAAAGTATGCTTTCGTTTTTAGCTTTTTTCCCCTTTTATTAGCCATCATTCCCCCGATAGACATGAATGTGCATCATAATACGTGTTGTTAAAGAAAAAAGGCTCTTTAAAAGAGCCTTTTTTTAATCAATCATCTACGTACGGCATTATAGCCAAATGTCTTGCGCGCTTAACCGCAAGTGTAACTGCTCTCTGATGCTTAGCGCAGTTTCCTGTTACTCTTCTGGGAAGGATTTTTCCTCTTTCAGAAACAAACTTTTTAAGCTTTGCTGCATCCTTGTAGCTTATGCAATCTTCCTTGCCGCAGAATATGCAGACTTTCTTTCTTCTGCGAGGCATTCTCCTTCTTGAAGGTGTATATGTTCTTTCCTGGTTCTCTGCCATTGTTTTATCCTCCTTCGACTCTTACTGCTCAGCGACTGTCTCTTCAGCAGCAACTTCTTCTACTGCCTCAGTGCTCTGTGCTGCTTCTTCAACAGGTGCTTCTTCGCTCTTCTGCTCAGGCATAACGAAATCGTCATCCTGACGTACAACGAGATAACGAAGTACATTGTCCATGATTCGAAGATCTCTTTCGATCACACCCGGAACCTCAGGTTCTGCCTCGAAGTGGATAAAGTAATAATAAGCTTCACGCTGATACTGAATCTCATAAGCAAGTCTCTTCTTGCCCCACTCTTCGATTCCAACGATAACTCCGTTTGCACGGGTGATGTAGCCTTTTGCTTTTTCTACAACTTCCGCTCTGGCGTTATCATCGATCTTTGCTGTTACGACCAGCGCCAATTCATACTTGTTCATTTTGTTTCCTCCTTATGGTCTTTGGCTTTCCGTCCTGCGGAAAACAAGGATATAATTGCCGCGGTTCATGTAAATTAAACGGCAACGTATAAATTCCTTTTCCGATGTATACTATCATAAAGAAATGGTGTTGTAAACCTTAAATTTGCATGATACAAGGGTCGAAAGGTCAAAAACGTCGAAAAAATCCGTGCCGGTCTTCAATACGTAAATCCGTGCCCCGCTTTTCCATAACAGTTTTAAAGAAACAGAGCAAAGCCAATGTACACCTGCTAAGGAAGACCCTCGAGGAGGCCGGTACTTAGCGAACTCGAGCCAACGGCGAAGAGTGAGGTTAGTACCGCTGCTTCGACGAGCGGAGCGGGAGCGTGTCTCTCCGTGCAGGTGTACTAAGGCTTGCTCGTTTATTTTCTACTTTCCTGCAAATATATCATCGAGAACCTTCGCAATCTGTTCGATGCTGATGGGCTTCGCGATGTGGCCGTTCATTCCTGCTTCGAGGGATTTCTTTTTGTCCTCGTCAAACGCGTTTGCCGTCATGGCAACGATAGGAATATTGGCCTTCTTGTTGTTCGCGAATGTTCGTATCTCGTGGGTTGCGGTGTAGCCGTCCATCTTGGGCATCTGAATATCCATAAATATGAGATCATATTCGTCATCATCCGCCTTGTACATAATATCAACGGCTTCCGTTCCGTCTGAAGCACTGTCAACCTTGATGCCGGCTTCCTCTAATATAGCCGTTGCGATCTCACGGTTAAGTTCATTATCCTCAACCAGAAGGACATGCTTTCCGCTGTAATCGTAAACCTCTTTTCCCTCCTGCGCACCGAGATTCTCTTCTTTTGTCTGGGTTAACGCATTCCTGAGTTCCGACATGAACAGCGGCTTTGACACAAACGCCGTAACGCCGGCTTCCCTTGCCTCGTATTCGATGTCTGCCCAATCGTAGGCGGTAAGAACGATTATCGATGCCTCTTCGCTGATAACGCGACGGATTCTGCGGATCGTCTCGATTCCGTTCATATCCGGCATGAGGTAGTCGATGATATAAACCTTGTACTCGTCCTTCATTTCCGCCGCATCCTGAGCACGGACAATGGCTTCCCTGCCGGACGCCGTCCAATCAGGACGCATCTTAATGTCACGCAGCATCTTGCTGACATTCCTGCAGGTGTCAAGATCATCATCCACAACCAGGGCTCTAGCGCCCAGAAGCTCCGGTATGGGCTCGTTTTGCACGGCTACATTTGTAAGGCGTATGTTCAGCGTGACGGTAAACAATGAACCTCTTCCCTCTACGCTGTCGACGGTTATGGTGCCGCCCATCATGTCAACGATATTCTTTGTAATGGCCATTCCGAGACCCGTTCCCTGAATGCCGCTGACCGTTGTGCTGTATTCTCTTGAAAACGACTCGAATATATGCTCAAGGAATTTCTCCGACATACCGATTCCGTTATCCTTGACAGAAAATACGTATGTCGCGTGATTCTTCATTTCGCAAGGCTTCTCCAGAAGTCGGATAATAATATCTCCGCCCGGCGGTGTAAACTTAATGGCATTTCCAACGATATTAATGAGCACCTGATTAAGTCGAAGCTTATCGGTGATAACATCCTCGTGCATGACATCCTGAGTATCAATATAGAGATTGAGGTTCTTGGAGCTTACAAGACCCTGTATCATCGTCCGCAGATCATGCAGAATATCCGGAATATGCACCGGTTTTTCATCGAGCTTAACGGTACCGCTCTCAATACGGCTCATATCAAGAATATCATTTATAAGGCTGAGCAGATGAGTACTGGACGTGCTTATCTTAGCCAGATAATCCTTTACCTTTTCCTGATCATTGATGTGGGTCTGTGCAAGCGCCGTAAATCCTATGATGGCATTCATAGGCGTACGGATATCGTGAGACATACTGTTAAGGAATGTTGACTTTGCCTTGCTGGCCTGCTGAGCCGCCGCCAAAGCATTTGTCAATTGATTCTGCTGCTCCAGCTCCTGCATTTTTTCGTCTGTGCAGTCCCGGGCAACGTAGAGAACTTCCTTGACATTTCCCGCCTTGTCTCTTCGCTTTGTGATAAAACGAGCCTGAAACCATCTTCCCTCAGGATTGCGGTATTCCGTTGAAACTGTCTTGACATTTTTAAGACGGGCCGCCAGTGTATTAAGATCCAGAAATTCCCGCATCTGATCTCTCATTTCAGGTGCCATGAACGCCGTGATGATTTCTTCTTTTACTTCGTCAAAATTTCCGTCAACGCCGGCAAGATCATCCATAAGAGAAACGCTATTCAGCACCTCATAGTTATGTGTGTCGATCTCGGCTCTGAAAATAGTGGAATATATGGTTGAAAGAGACGAAATAACCTCCGCGCGCTCCCTTGCTTCGCGATTGCGCGCTTCCATCAATTCCCTTTCTTTCTTTTCCTGTGCTATGTGCTGTTCCACGATTTCATCGATATTCTGATAGCCCAAAACAGCCTTAACACCGTCTTCGCTGACACTGACCAGATTATACTGGAAGTGATGGATCTCCCCATCGATCAGACTGCGGTAATTTCCCGTAAGCTCTTTATGAGCTGCCATTGCACGTTTGATATTATCCAGCTCGAACACTTTGCGGATTTCTTCTCTGTCTTCTTCGTATACCACATTGTCGATCCAGTATTTGAGTACAGCGACAAACGGAAAAACTTCTGACCCATCCAGATCAAGAAGATCTACATATCTCGAATCCTGCTTCAGTATCCTTGCCGTTTCTTCATTAAGATCCGCAAAATATACATTCCTGAAATTGCTTGAAAGCGAATTGAATATCATAAGCTGCTCTTTTAAGCGGTTCTGATAAGCCTGCTCCACTTCGCGCTGATGACGTTCCTCGGCAGTGTGTCTTTCAATAATGTCATCGATATTTCGAAATCCCGCAACAACCGAATTGAGATTTGCAAGCTTATAAAATACGTAACTGAAATGATGCACCACGCCATCCACCAAAACACGATAACTTCCGGTGAGCTCATTGTGATCCTTGAAATGCTCCTGCAAATGCTCCAGCGAGATCATTTTTTTCTGCTGTTCTTTGTCGTCGGGATGTATACGTTTTGCCACATATGCAACACTGGTTTCACCATAAGAAAATCTCTGATTTTCCTTCTCGTCTATGCCCTCGCCAATATAGTCTTTCATTTTGAGCACACGGGCTTCGCCATCATCCAGATTGATCCAGAATACATTTCTGTAATCATGTGAAAGGGCATTGATGATTGCCTGGGTTTTTTCCTCATCCACTTTTTCCACTGCGAAGATCACATACTTCAGAGGCGCGTTTACATCTTCTCCCTCTCTAAAGAAATGGAGCTTACACGGTTCAGCCGCGTAAGATAGAAACTCCATTGCGATGTGATTTTTTCCGGCCATGCGCTCAGGCAGCGTGCTTCTTTCCACAAAACGAAGCGCCTCATCGCGGCTCCACTGCGAAGAAACGCCGCGAATGATACGATCGGCGTTATCATCATAATTATCCGAATTTGGTATGGTCAGATGCTGGATAGTGGATGTGGTTTTGATACCGGAATATGTATTATTTAGAACGTCAACGCGGTGCATTGAAAAGAAGATACCCGAAAGGGCATTGTAGGCACTGTTAAGCCCCTCTACACGCTTTTCATGTCCTATGCTAACTACGGAATCGATATTGTTTACCATAGTCCTGTCTCCTGCTGAATTCTTTGTGTATATATTCATCAAGTATGTCACAAACCGCGGAGTTTGTCATTTTATTTTTTTCGCTGGCGTGTAAACTTGTTGCCTAAAATACCGTAATGAATTAAAATTTAAAGATGAATCAATCGTCTAAACAGGAGAACATACATGAATAACGGATTTATAAAAGTGGCTGCGGCCACTCCAAAGATACAGATCGCCAACTGCGGTGCAAACGCGGAAGCTATTATAGATAAGATAAAAGAGGCTGCCGGCAACAAGGCAAAGGTCATCGTGCTGCCGGAGCTTTGCATATCGGGGTTCGAATGCCGGGATCTTTTCTGGCAGGAAACGCTTCTTAAAGAATGTCTCATCGCACTTAAACATATAATGGAAGAAACAGCCGATGTGGACGCCCTTATCTTCGTGGGTCTTCCCCTTGAGCATAACGGGAAGCTCTTCAACTGCGCAGCCGCGCTTAATCACGGCAAAATTCTCGGAGCAGTTCCGAAAACGTACATACCGAACTACAACGAATTTTACGAGGCAAGGCATTTTTCCTCAGGAAATAAGACGCCGGATACCATATCTCTTTTCGGCGAGGATGTGCCATTTGGTACTGACATAATATTCTCGTGCAAGTCGGTTCCCCATCTTAAAGTTTCCGCGGAAATATGTGAAGATCTCTGGGTTCCGATGCCCCCCAGCATCTCCCACGCCCTTGCGGGAGCGACAGTTATAGTCAATCTTTCCGCCAGCGATGAAATGACAGGCAAGGCCGGATACAGAAAACAGCTTGTCTGCTCGCAGTCCGCCAGCCTTATAAGCGGATATATTTATGCAAGCGCCGGGGATGGCGAATCCACGACAGATCTTGTATTTTCCGGTCACTCTCTCATATGCGAGAACGGAACTGTTCTGCGCGAGGCAGAGCGCTTTACAAACGAAACAATTTATTCAGAGATAGACGTGGACAGGCTGGTAAGCGAGCGCAGACGCATGACAACGTATCCGATACAGTCAAATGACGGCTACAAGACGGTAGAATTTGACCTGGCAGTCGAGGAAACAACTCTTACAAGACGTTTCGATCCGCAGCCCTTCGTTCCGTCGGACAAGGCAAACCGTGAGCAGCGCTGCGACGAGATCCTTAACATTCAGGCCATGGGCCTTAAAAAGCGTCTTGAACATACTCATTGCCAGAGTGCCGTTATAGGTATTTCAGGCGGTCTGGATTCCACACTTGCACTTCTCGTTACGGCTCGTGCATTCGACCTTGCGGGAATAGAGCGCAGTAAGATCACTGCCGTTACGATGCCATGTTTCGGCACCACCGATAAAACCTACAACAACGCCTGCGCACTTTCCATTTCTCTTGGAGCCACGCTGCGTGAAATAGATATAAAAGAGGCCGTAAATATCCATTTCAGAGACATAGGTCACGATCCGGCCGACCACAGTGTTACGTATGAAAACTCCCAGGCGAGAGAACGTACGCAGATCCTTATGGACATCGCCAACCAGAGCGGCGGAATGGTAATCGGAACAGGCGATCTTTCTGAGCTTGCGCTTGGCTGGGCAACGTACAACGGCGATCATATGTCCATGTACGCCGTAAACTGTTCCGTACCGAAGACACTTGTACGCCATCTCGTGCGTTATTACGCGGATACCTGCGGCGATTCAAAGCTCTCCAAGATACTGACGGACGTTCTGAATACACCGGTCAGCCCGGAGCTCCTGCCTCCAAAGGACGGCGTTATCTCTCAGAAGACGGAAGAGCTGGTGGGACCGTACGAATTACACGATTTCTTCTTATACTATATGTTGAGAATAGGTTATTCGCCCGCAAAGATATTCAGGATCGCGCTTCTTTCGTTTGACGGCGTATACGACCGTGAATTCATATTGAAGTGGCTCAAGACATTTTACAGGAGATTTTTCAGCCAGCAGTTCAAGCGTTCGTGCCTGCCTGACGGTCCGAAGGTCGGCTCCGTTGCCGTTTCACCGAGAGGCGATCTTAGAATGCCCAGCGATGCCTGCGCTAATATATGGCTGAATCAGCTTGAAAATCTTTAAAGCGGTTGGAGCCTGTACTTCGATATCATACATTATTGACTTCAGATGATTGGCATAATTTTATGAATATAAACAAAGCATCGATCGCCGAAGTCCTTGCAGACGCAGGGATTTCCATCGACAACACCGTATATGACAAGAGTAACCCGAAAATGCTGGATTTTCAGATAGTCTCGAGGAAATTTTATGAGCCGTTTAAAAACGCCGACGGCAAATATTCCCTCGTCTATAAAAATACGGTTGAAATAGCTGATTACAATGTGATAACAGAGATTCTGCCCCAGCTTAACGGTCTGGAATATTCCGCCAAAACGAAGCTTCCTTATTTCACGTCCGGCTTGGATTCGTTCCGTAAGGCTCTTGATGACGGCGTAAGCTCGGCTGTTGAAGGCGGTCCCTGCCTTTTCGGTTCAAATGAGGTGACTGTCGATGTTTTTCTTAAGGACGGCAGTCTTGAACGCTTCGACTTTAATTCGGGAAAACCTTATTCCTCATCGCTGCGGGATGAGGATCTGGGGGGATTTCTGTTGGAACGAGGTTCTGATGTATCTGATCTGCGGTTTGAGAACATGAAGACGGGGCTCACGCCACAGGAATGGTTTTTCCTCAAATATCCCTTCGATATCGCAAGGCTTCTGAATGTTCCCGTTGTCATCCCGCTGCCTGATATGTCCTACATAAAATATATGAGCGCAGTTCTTGAAAACACACCAAAGGACGTAAAGGACAAGGCCATCAGCGACTTCCGCGCCATTGTCCACGAAATCTGCGATAAATATCTGCACGTAATAGACAGGCTTCGCGAATTATATCCTAATGTGCATTGTGATGTGGTTCACGATAGAAGTGAAGACCTGACGCGCAAATATTACGAGGCACGCGCGCCCTTTATCGAACGGGGCAAAACGCTGCATTCCCTTACAAAGGCTGCGGGAAAACTGGAATCCATCAAGGACTACATATCCATGCCTGCCCTGCCGTATTATCTTTACGGTGCTGAAAACATCCTCGAGGTGGACAGCATGGACGAAACGGATTCTTACAGAAAATGCCGCAAAGCGCACAAAAACGCCTTTAATCTTTCGTGCATTCTTCTGCCGGAATTTCTGTCTCAGGACAATGTCCACACTATCTTCGACGCTCCCCTGAATCGAAAGGAGTACGGCAACTATGTCATTCATTAAAAGTCTTAAGGAATATATCACGCTGCGCCGTTTTACCCGCAGAGACGCGGTTCTGATCATAATAACGGCTCTGCTTTTCGCTTTTTGTTTTATGTTCCGCATGCCTTTATCGGAAGCCACAAGCTCCACCACAATACTGGATCTTACGTATCAGACGGAACAGATGGCGGATGGCGGCTTTGTTGCGACTGACAGCGGTCACTCCCGTCTCATAGGCTTTGACGAGAACGGCAAAATACGTTTTTCCGTTGAAAATATAAGCACCGAAAACGGCGATTTTTCCTATATCGACGACATATACGCTGACGAATCCGGGATATATGTCTCCGAATCCGTTTGGGATGAAATGTCTGTTTCGACGGAGGCTGTTATACATCTGGATAACGACGGAAAATACATAGAAACTGTTTATCTGTCTGACCACTCCGATCTGGAGAGGGGCAAGCGCAGCATTTACGGAATAACCCGCATTGACGGCAATGTATGCTTTGCAGAATGCCGTGAAAACGAGATAATCGTAGGAGATTTAAGCATCCCTTACGAAAACGCCGTAAATGCCGTAAGCGATGTATTTTTTTCAGATGATCATACGTTCGTACTGGACAAGTCCGGCATCATAACAAAATATAACAACGGCGAAACCACGGGCGAAGTCATATATTCCTATCAGAATGATGACGGCTATGTGGTGCCGTACAAACTCGCCATGTACGACGACGACCTGTATTTTACCGACATAGTAGACAACGAGGTGCGTCTCGTAAATGAGGAAACCCGGTCCGGCTCGTTTGCTACGGACTCTTGCGGCTCTGTCACTGCGGGATTTACCGCAAATGGCGGCTTTATCCTTTCGGCCGAAGACGGCATTCATGTGATCGAAGGCGATGAAGAATTCATATTCTCGGAGCTTTCAAAGGGCATGCCTGAAATGATCTTCCAGATTCTGTGGATCATCTGCGCCGTTGTCTGCGTCGTTCTTTTGATCATGGTATGCCTGCGCGTAATAAGATTTATCACCCTCATCAGGCTCACCCGCATACAGCGCGTGTCGGGTGTCGTCATCGTGGCCGTGGCCATCGTTTCCGTGATCATATGCACCATACTCACCAACTCATTCGCCGACGAATACGGTGATAAGATACGTGAGCAGGTCGAGGTTTCGGCATATACCGTGGCAGCTCAGATAGATGGCGACGATATCACCGATATAGAAGAAAACGGCGGATTCGGCGGCGAATCCTACAACCGTCTCTGCGATATAATGGAACGTTCTTTCCCCATGGATGTGGCGTTCTGCCGTCAGGTATACTGCAATATTCTTAAGATTCCCGCAGACGGCTCTGCCGGCTACGCTGTAGCGTATCTCGATCAGTCCGTAGGCGCTTACTACCCCTTAAACGAAGATGAGCAGAACGACCTTGTGACGCTTAAAAATACGGGCGAGGCCGTGTGGAATCAGAATGTCGAGGATATATCCGGCACATACATCGCCGTTAAGGTTCCCGTTACGGATTCGACCGGCGAGATCTGCGGTGCCGTGGCGGTAGGCATAGAATCCTATGTTATATCTGACACCATCTCGGAGATGATGCAGAGTGTTATCCTCTCCGTTCTCGTAATGCTCATGCTGGTATGGATAGTGTCCGTAGAGATAATCATGTACGTCGGCAATTACAACGATTACCATGCGGAATCTCTCAAGACAACGAAAGCCATGCCGTGGCACGTATTAAGGATACTGGTATTTTTGATATTTGCCGCCTATAACATGACGGCTTCATTCCTGCCGGCATACCTGCTGCGTCAGGCGGAGATATTCGACGGCGCCTTCGCAAGCTTCGCGGGAGCATTGCCCATAACCATAAACCTGTTTCTCATAGGCGTAATGTCGCTGTTCTGCAATCGCCTTATAAAACGATTCGGCTTTAAACGCCTGCTTATCATTTCGGCGATGTGCTCTCTTTTGGGAAATCTTGTTATATTCATGTTCCCGTATTATTACACGGCATTCGCCGGGCTGGTGCTGGACGGCATAGGCGTAGGTCTTTCCACAAACGCCGTCTACATTCTCATAAGCTGCATAAGCGATACGCCGAACCGCACACGTGGTCTTTCCATATACAACAGCGCGTATCTTTCGGGAATTAACTTCGGAATGATAACGGGTTCCCTGCTTGCCGTGATGGCAGGAAGACAGAACGTCTTTATCGTCGTATGTATTTCCTGGGCGATCCTGGCTTTGATCTCCGGAGTATTACTTAAAAAGATAGACGGTCTTCTCGGATCTCTCTCAGACGAAACAGACGATTCCGGAAGCATTCCGACCCGTAGATATGTATCCGACAAAAAGGTATTGGGATTTATGGTGCTCATCCAGAATCCTTATATCATATTCAGCAGCTTTGTATTTTACTACGTACCGCTTTTCTGCGATGCCCACGGATACGGTGAGTCCCTCTGTACGCTGTTTATAATGATATATTCGCAGACGGCAATACTGCTTTCCAACGCCCTTACAGACAGGGCTTCAAAAAGATTCGGCGCAGGTTCAATGTATATCGCCCTCATACTTAATATAGCGGCGATGGTCATATATGCCCTGACGCCAACCATAGGCGGAATGATCCTGGCTCTTGTTATAATGGGTATAAGCTCATCCTTCGGAAAGCCCGTACAGCAGACGTATTATCTCGGTCTTAGAGCTACCAGGGCGTACGGCGCCGACAGGGCGATGGGAATATATAATTTCTCGGAAAATATCGGCGAGTCCTTAGGACCCAGTATATTTGCCGGCATAATAGAGTCAATTAACATAAGATTTGCGCTTTTAATATTCGGTGCTTCGACGGGAATACTCGGACTGTTCCACAGATTCTCGGGCAGGGAGGATAAAAACTAATGAAGAACAAAAAACAAATCTACAAACGTCCGCTGCGGCGCAAAATACTTATCGGCTGTGCCATATTTTGCATTCTCTCATGCTTCGCCACAGGCTTTATAGGTGCAATACTGTATATAAACGGAATGTATAAGCAATACAATACATATATGATCGGTATTATCGAATTCGTTACGGATATGACTGATACAGACGATCTTGAGGAATGCATCGAAACCGGCGAACAATCCGAGGAGTATGAAGAACTTCAGGGTCTGCTGAATGAGATCAAAGAAAATTACGAAATAGAATACGTGTACGTCGTTAAGCCCCTCAACACGGACGCTACCGACAACATGATGAATATCATTGCCGGAGTTACGCAGTACGAGGAAGACCATGAATCCGACACTCTTGCCCGGCTTGGTCAGCTCACCGGAGATTCCTATTCTCCCGACGTTGTACAGCATTACATAGACGCCATGGATTCCGACGAAATAAGCTTCTTTTCCAACGAAACGAGCTACGGTCACGATTATACCGCATTGTGTCCCCTCATAAATTCTGACGGTGAGGCCATCGCCGTACTTGCCGTGGACATATCGGTAGACGATATATATGCCGTTTTGGGACACTACATTATCTTAGTCCTTATCGCCACTGTCGCCCTGGTCGTGATATTCCTTGCGCTGATCTACCGCTGGATGTCCCGCAGTGTAATAGAACCCGTCTCTAAGATTCAGGCGGCGGCGGAAAAATTTGTCACCGACAGCAGCACACAGGACGACCCGGAAAAGCTCTCCTACTCCGACCCCGGCATACATTCGGAGGACGAGATAGAATCCCTTTCGACGTCTCTTGTAACGTTGACATCAGATCTTAAGAAATACATGTTAAACCTTGTCCGCGAGACCAGGGACAAAGAACGCATCGGCACAGAGCTTGCGCTGGCCACGAAGATACAGGCCGACATGCTTCCGTGTATATTCCCGCCGTTCCCCGAGCGGACGGAATTCGATATATATGCTACCATGAATCCCGCAAAGGAGGTGGGCGGCGACTTCTACGACTTATTTATGGTTGATGACCGCCACCTGGCTGTCGTAATGGCAGACGTATCAGGCAAGGGAATACCGGCGGCGCTCTTTATGGTCATAGGTAAAACGCTGATAAAAGACCACACAAAGCCCGGCATAGCCTTAAACGAGGTATTCTCCACCGTTAACGATGTGCTCTGTTCCTGCAATAATGAGGGGCTGTTTATAACGGCATTCGAAGGCGTACTTGATACCGAAACCGGCGAGTTTAACTACGTGAATGCCGGACACGAGCCGCCATTCATATACAGAGCCGGCGGCAGCTATGAAGAATACAATGTTAAACCCGGGTTTGTTCTTGCCGGAATGGAAGGCATAAGATATAAAGAAGGTTCCCTTACTCTTGGAATCGGCGACAGGATTTTCCTTTACACAGACGGCATACCCGAGGCCGAAAACGCATCACAGGAATTTTACGGACTTGATCGCATGTGCAATGCCCTTAATAAAACATGCTCATGCGATACAAAGCAAACATTGATCACGGTTAAAAAAGACATCGAAGCCTTTGTCGGAGAAGCCGATCAGTTTGACGATATAACAATGCTGTGCCTTGAATATAAAGGCAGATCATAAACAAAGGCATCAGAGCTGCTGTTAGATAATACTATAACAAAAGGAAAAACTAACATGGATGTTAAGAAAGATATAACGGTTACGGCTAAGCTGGACAGCATGCCGATAGTTGCCGAATTTATTGAAACTACACTTGAAGAAGCCTGCTGCTCACCGGAAATGATAATGACAATGTCTATAGCAACAGACGAGATTTTCAGCAATATAGCGCGTTATGCGTACGCCAACGGCGGCGATGCTAATATTGCCCTTGAAATAACAAATAAGTCACGCCTCATAACACTTACATTTACGGACGAGGGCAAGCCATTCGATCCGCTTACCGCACCCGAGCCCGATATTACGTTAAGCGCTGAAGAACGCAAGATAGGGGGGCTTGGCATATTTATGGTCAAAAAAATGACAGACGAAGTAACATATGAATACAAAGACGGTAAAAATATCCTTCGCGTGAAAAAAAGCTTTTAATTTGAAAAGTTGTTCCTATGAAAATGCCGCATTAAATGCATTATAAGCACTTGATGCGACATTTTTCATTGGCTGATTATTTTCTTAATCATTCTCCCAGATCTTCATCGACGTAGGCAACAAGATCTTTTACGTAAACCATCTCGGGAACCTTTTCATCCGGAATGGTAACGCAAAGTTCTTCGTCTATGGACATCACAAGCTCCATAGCATCAAGGGAATCCATTCCGAGATCCTCTTTCATGTTGGTATCCATCGTTATCTCATCTATATCGCAACTTACGATTTCTGCTATAAGCTCCCTGATTCTTTCAAAACTCATAATCCTTATCCCCTTTTGTTATTTATTCTTTCTATTCCGCCATCCTTGAAGTCATGTACAGACATACCGAACGAACCATCGCCATGCTCTACATAATCGAAAAGCTCATCAAGATCGGTAAATGACAAATAAAGCAGATCACAATTGGCTCTTATAAACTTCTTTTCCTTCGTAACATACATGAACGATTCAAGATAATTAAAGAAGCCGTCTATATTATAAAGAGCTATCGGCTTAGTGTGTCTGCTAAGCTGTTTTAATGTGAGCGTTTCGAAGAACTCTTCCATTGTTCCGATTCCGCCGGGCGCCACAACAAACGCATCCGACAGATTTTCCATGGTCATTTTTCTCTCATGCATCGACTTTGTATAGATAAGCTCGTCACACTGCTGGAATACGGCTTCTATCTGTTCGTCCCTGAAGAACTCCGGAATGACTCCCGTAACCTTTCCTCTGCCTCGCTTAACACCTCTTGCGACCGCGCCCATTACGCCGCTGGCGCCGGCACCGAATACGAGATCATGTCCGCGAAGTGCCATAAGATATCCGAGCTCCTCAACGGCGTCCTTATACTTATCTTCTATTTTCTGACTCGCCGCTCCGTATACACAAATGTTCATATTCTGTCCTCCTTAAAAGTAAGTTGTTATACTTGCAAAATTTATGGCCATATGCGCCGCGATGGTTATCCACAGATTACCCGATCTGTCATAAATTATCGCCAGCACTATTCCCAGCAATGTGCAATATATAAACTGAAGCATGTTTGCATGATAAATCCCGAATAACAGCGACGAAAGTATTATCGCCCATTTGCTGCCAAGATAAAAGCGCATCCTTCCAAATGTCATATACCGGAATATCAATTCCTCGGCTATCGGCCCCAATATGACGGTGATCAGGATAAGCAGCACAGCCGGCTTACCCGAAAACGTACTGTCGGCCGTCGTACTGTATGTCGTAAATACTTCATTTAAACCGGACGCCATAATTATCTTGCTTATGACATATGCCGCTAAGAAGCCTATTGCCGCGGCAGCGATGCATTTCCAGAGCTTCCAGTTGGCCGACTTGTGACCGTACTTGAATTTATCATACGCTATACTCTTATATTTTACTACAATGGTTATAGCATAAAAAGATAAATAACACCATATCGCGGAATTTTGTACCACATATTCCTCAAGTGAAATACCGCTTACGCCGCTGAACTCGTATACTGATCCTAACACAATATAGATCACAAATATACAGGCCGCCATGCATATCATGAAAAACGCGAAGGGATTTATCATTTCCCATATTTTATTTTTGACAGATACCTGGTTTTTATCGTTCAAATCGTTCCTCTTAACTTTACATCTTCTCCGGAGCTTCAAAACCCAGGATATCTATGCATGTCTCCAAAACTTCTTTTACAAGCTTAAGCAATGCTATCCAGCTCTTCTTCTTCTCATCATCTTCCTCGGAGAGGATCTTCGTCTCATGATAAAAATGATTGAAGCTGTTTGACAGTGAGTAGATGTATGCACAGATCTTGTGAGGCGCATTCTCCTCGTAGGCCGTAAGTATGGCGCTTCCGAAGGCGGCACATTCCAGCATCAGCGATTTTTCGCTTTCGGAAACAGGTGCCATTATTCTGCAATCCTCAACGTTTCCGCCGTTCTGTGCGTATTTTGCCATAATGGATTTTATACGCACGATAGTGTAGAGGATATACGGTCCCGTATTTCCCTCAAATGATGTAAAGCGATCGGGATCAAAGACATAATCCTTTGTTGCCTGGTTAGAGAGATCTCCGTATTTTATGGCTGCAAGACCGACGATGCGGGCCACGTCCTTTGTATCCTCCTGGGCGCATCCTTTATTCTCGACGATCTTCTCGTACATCTTTTCGTTTATCTCTTTTATGAGATTCTCGAGACGCATAACGCCGCCTTCACGTGTCTTAAAGGGCTTTCCGTCCTTGCCGTTCATGGTGCCGAATCCCAAATGCACGAGCTTTGTATCGTCTTTTACGATACCGCACTTCTGGGCGCATCTGAACACCTGGATGAAGTGCATTTCCTGTCTTTTATCAACGACATAGAGAATTTCATCGGGATTAAAGAGCTTCATTCTCTCTACGATTGTGGCAAGATCTGTCGTCGTATAGAGTGACGCCCCGTCTGATTTAAGCACGATACACGGAGGTACCTCTTTCGTATCGTCATCCTTTTTGACATCCACGATAAGCGCACCCTGATCCTCATAGGCATATCCGTCGTCCTTCATTTTCTGAACCATGTCCGGGATATATTCCTGCGCGTCGGATTCCTTTTTCCAGAGGTCAAATTCAACACCCAGCTTCTTGTAATTTGCCTTAAGATCGGTAACGGAAACATTCATTATGTGATTCCAGAGAGCGATATAGCCCGGTCTGCCCTGCTGAAGCTCATTCGTAGCCTCCAGAGCTCTCGCCTTAAATTCCTCGTCTGCCTTACTCTTTGCACTTGCCGCGGGGTATATTTCCTCAAGCTCGCTTATGGTAAAAGGAGCCTCTTTTGGATATTCCCCCTTGAAATCCGGATCAAAATACGGAAGTGACGGCTCTCTGTCGTGTACCTCGGTGATTATAAGACCCATCTGCAAACCCCAGTCGCCAAGATGCACGTCGCCGATCATCTTGTCACCCATGAATCTGCCGAGTCTCTTAAGGCTCTCGCCTATTATGGCAGAGCGCAAATGACCTACATGAAGCGGCTTTGCAACATTGGGACCGCCGTAATCAATAACGACTGTTTTGGGGCTTTCGGGATTTTCCGCGCCAAGCTTGTCATCCTTTGACATTTGACCCAGATAATCCGATAAAAATCCTCCCGAAACCTTAATGTTAAGAAATCCCGGTCCGGCAACCTCGGCACTTTCTATTGTGGTGCTGTCATTAAGCTGTGCGGCAACGGCTTCGGCTATCTCTCTGGGATTTTTCCCGTATTGCTTTTTTGCCGCCATTGCGCCGTTACACTGAAATTCGCAAAGGTCGGGACGGTTTGACACCGTAACCGAAGCATATTTCGGATCATATCCGGCTTTTTCAAATGCCGCAGCGATGTCATCTGCGATCAAATCAGTAAATTTCTTCATTGCTATCTCCCTTAATGTCTGCTTATAAAAACATATGGAGCGGACGGTTACCCGTGCGCTCCATGAATAAACATCGCGAATTTGAAATATTTTTAATTTCTGTTCTTAAGGAAATCAGGTATCTGAATATCCTTCTTGGGTACTCTGCTGGTTATCGGTGCATTGGCAGTCGGTAAAACGCTGCTGAGCTTGCCGGGATTTGACGCCGGCTTCGGGCTCTGAGCATGACTGGAAACGTTCAGCGTCGGGAACGTAAATGATGAACCTGCATTTGTGCTGCTCTTTGCCGTTGTACCGAATTTGGATGCGCCTGCGCTCTCCTTCTTCTGCTCCTGAAGACCTGTAGCGATAACTGTTATCTTTGCGTAATCCGGGATAGAATCATCGTACATCGCTCCGAATATTATGTTTGCATCCTCGCCTGCAAGGTTCTGAACATAGCTTGCGGCATCGTTTGCATCCATAAGACTTATATCTCCGGAAATGTTTATGATAACGTGGGTTGCGCCGGTAATCGTCGTCTCGAGAAGCGGACTGGAAACAGCCTGCTGAACAGCCTCAAGTGCCTTGTCGTCGCCTTTGCCCTCACCTATACCGATATGAGCGATTCCCTTGTCGGTCATGACAGTCTGTACATCTGCGAAGTCCAGATTGATAAGTGCCGGCAGATTAATAAGGTCTGTAATACCCTGAACAGCCTGCTTTAACACTTCGTCTGCCTTCTTAAGAGCTTCCGGCATTGTCGTGCGTCTGTCTACGATCTCGAGAAGCTTGTCGTTAGGAATAACGATAAGCGTATCTACGTTTTCTTTTAATTTTTCGATTCCGCCCAGCGCATTCTCCATACGCTTTTTAGCCTCGAATTTGAACGGCTTTGTAACAACTCCGACTGTAAGGATGCCCATTTCCTTAGCAACCTTTGCAACGATGGGAGCTGCTCCCGTACCTGTTCCGCCACCCATTCCGCAGGTAACGAATACCATATCAGCGCCTTCGATGAGAGACTTGATCTCGTCTATGCTCTCCTCTGCAGCCTGCTGACCAACTTCAGGCTTTGCTCCGGCTCCGAGGCCTTTTGTGACTTTCTCCCCTATCTGAAGAACCGTCGGTGCCTTGCTCATTGCAAGAGCCTGATGGTCTGTGTTTACACCTATAAATTCAACTCCGCCTATTGCTTCGTCAACCATTCTGTTTACGGCATTATTACCTGCACCGCCGACGCCCACAACTATGATCTTTGCAGCGCCTTCCGAATCATTTGTCATTATCTCTAACAAAGAAGTTTTCCTCCTTTTTTAATTTTATTTACTTGCTTCCCCTCAAGTTTAAAACTCTGATATAAAATCAAAAAAACTCTTCAAAAATCCTCTTACAAGCAAGCTTGTATTAGATTTTTGACTTTTCGATACTATGATACAGCATTGCTTCGTACTTTGTACTCTCGCAATGCTTAAAAACATTCGTAATCCGCTCATTTTTCTACGAAAAATGGCTACTTACTCATGTTTTTGCAGGTCTCAAAGTTAAAAATTCTCTTACAAACAAGTTTGTAATAGAATTTTTAACTTTTCGACCTTAGTATCATATCGTTTATATTTCAAAAAAGCAATAGTGTTTTTTACTTGTCACGCCAAATAATACGTCCCTTATCAAGATCATACGGCGACAGCTCTATCGTCACCTTATCACCCGGAAGTATTCTGATAAAGTTCATTCTGAGCTTTCCGCTGATGTGCGCCAGAACAACGTGCTTGTTTTCAAGTTCTACCTTGAACATTGCATTCGGAAGCTTCTCAAGAACCTTTCCTTCTACTTCTATTACGTCTGATTTAGACATATATTTCCTCCTGTTTATACGTACTGAACTCTCAAAATCCGAGAGTGCTTCATAATGTACTTTCGTTGTTTTCAGATGTCAATGGCTTAGAGTAAGAATCTCCGGCTCACCGTCTGTTATGAGTACCGTGTTTTCGTAATGGGCGGAAAGCTTTCCGTCCGCCGTAACGACTGTCCAGTCGTCATCCAGCCATTCAACCTCGTAAGTGCCTTCGTTGATCATAGGCTCGATGGCAAGAGTCATTCCGGCTCTCAGGCGTATTCCACGGCTTTTGCACGGGAAGTTCGGTATCGCCGGATCCTCATGAAGTGACGTTCCGATTCCGTGTCCCACAAGATCCTCTACGACTCCGTAGCCAAAGCTCTCGGCGTAATTACCTATTGCTGCAGATATCTGGTGCAGATGATTTCCGGCTTTTGCGAATTTTATTCCTTCGAAGAAGGACTGTTTCGTTACGTCAATAAGCTTTTGCGCATTCTCCGATATTTCACCGACTCCGAATGTTCTCGCCATGTCGGAATGGTATCCCTTGTATATGAGACCACAGTCAAGGCTGATTATATCGCCCTCGGCAAGGATAATCTTCTTACTGGGAATTCCATGGACAACTGCATTATTAATTGATGTGCAGATTGAAGCCGGAAAACCTTCGTAGTTAAGAAAATTCGGTACGCACCCGCTTTTTCTTATGAATTCCTCACCTTTTTTGTCTATTTCCCATGTGGAAATACCCGGTTTAACTATTTCCTGTAACCTATCGAAAACCTCTTCCAAAAGCTTACCCGCATGTCTCATTAATTCAATTTCATGCGGCGACTTGATCGTAACTGACATTTTATTCACCCAAAAGTTCTTTTATTGCTGCAAATACATCATCTATGGCCTTAGTTCCGTCAAATTCGTGAAGGACACCTGCGTTTCCGTAATACTCGATAAGCGGCTGTGTCTGTTCATGATATACCGCAAGACGCTTCTTTACAGTCTCCGGTGCATCATCTTTTCTTAATGCAAGCTCTCCCGAGCATTTATCGCAGACATTTTCTTTTTTGGACGGAGCAAACTGAATGTGATACGTAGCTCCGCAGCCCTTGCATACACGACGTCCCGACATACGGTTTACTATAAAATCGTCATCAACCTCTATGTCTATGGCATAATCAACTGCTTCGTTTCTCTTTTTAAGAGCCTCGGTAAGAGCCTCTGCCTGAACAAGAGTACGTGGGAATCCGTCTAATATATAGCCGTTTACGGCATCATCCTTTGAAATTCTGTCTATAACCAGGTCACATGTGAGCTCATCGGGAACAAGAAGTCCGGCATCCATGTATTCTTTAGCCTTCTTACCAAGCTCTGTTCCGTTTTTGATATTCTCACGGAATATGTCTCCCGTCGAAATATGCGGTATATTGTATTTTTCTGAAATAAGTGCGGCCTGCGTGCCTTTGCCTGCTCCGGGCGCACCCAGCATGATTATTTTTTTCATAATAAACATTCTCCTGTATGCAAGTATAGGCTGCGGCAAAAGCCACAGCCTTAATCTTTTTTCTCAGTTATTCAAAAAGCCCTTATAATTTCTTACAAGCATCATGGATTCAATCTGCTTTAAGGTTTCCAGAATAACGGATGCAATAATTATAAGCGATGTTCCGCCGAACGAAACGCTTGCGTTGAACAAGCCATTGAATATAAACGGTATCACGGCTACTATCACAAGTCCGACAGCGCCTATGAATATAATGTACTTAAGCACCGACTGAAGATAATCAACCGTAGGCTTACCCGGACGTATTCCCGGTATAAATCCGCCCTGTTTCTTGATGTTGTCCGCAACCTCTATAGGATTGAATGTGATCGTCGTATAGAAATATGCGAAGAATACAACAAGTAAAACATATATTACAAGTCCCAGTGTAAGGAACCAGTTATTCGGATCAAACCAGTTGCTGGAGCTAAGCATCGATACAAATGTACCTGCCCAGCCTGTAAGCGAAGCTCCTGTAAAGCCTATTATTATCGACGGTATCGACATTATGGACGATGCAAAGATTATCGGGATAACGCCTGAGGTATTAACCTTAAGCGGAATATGAGAGGACTGACCGCCCATTGTTCTTCTTCCCACAATCTTTTTGGAATACTGTACGCTTATTCTTCTCTCTGCGCCGTTAAGTATAAGTACAAGAACGACTACGAATATCACTACTGCGAAGATTACGATCCACGCAACAGTCGCCCATGCGATACTCTTGCCCTGAACGAAGTTTCCGTAAAGGGTAATGAAATCCGACGGTATTCTCGACAGAATGTTTATCAACAGGACTATCGAAATGCCGTTTCCGACGCCCTTATCGTTTATCTGCTCACCGAGCCACATAAGGAATGTGGAACCGGCTGTAAGAGACGCAACAACAACGATCACATTCAGGACGTTCATTTCTATGAGCATGCTGTTTCCGAAGCTTATGCAAAGAGCAACCGACTCCATAATAGAAAGTCCGATGGAGACATATCTCGTTATAGCCGTAAGCTTCTTTCTTCCCTGTTCTCCGTCTCTTTGCATTTCCTCTAATTTAGGAATTGCAATGGTAAGGAGCTGGATTATGATCGATGCCGTGATATAAGGCGTAATACTCAGCGCGAAGATAGAAAAGTTACTAAATCCTCCTCCTGTGAATGCATCCAGAAACGAAAACGCGTCGTTTGACGATTCTGAAAACATTGTGCTAAAGAAAGAGGTATCAACGCCGGGCACGGGTATCTGAGACCCGGCCCTGATTATTACAAGCGCTATAAAAACGTAGAATAATCTATGGCGTATTTCCTTGACACGCAGTGCATCGCGTAAGGTTTTTAACATTAGATCACCTCGGCTGTTCCACCTGCCGCCTCTATTTTAGCTTTTGCACTTTCGCTGAAGGCAGACACTTTCACTGTAAGCTTCTTTGTAAGTTCTCCGTTTCCGAGGATCTTTACGCCATCTCTCGGATTGGATACATGTCCGTTTTCAACAAGAAACTCTGTTGTGATCTCTGTTCCGTCTTCGTATCTGTTTAATTCTTCTATGTTAAGTGCAACGATTTCTTTTGAATTGATGCACTTGAAGCCTCTCTTGGGGAGTCTTCTGTAAAGCGGCATCTGGCCACCCTCGAATCCAATTCTCGGAGCTCCCGAACGAGCCTTCTGGCCTTTATGTCCCTTGCCTGCGGTCTTGCCGTTTCCCGAACCATGTCCGCGTCCTCTGCGGAAATTATCGCTGTGCGTCGAGCCGGCAGCCGGATGCAAATTTGATAAATCCATTATGGCACCTCCTGTTATTCTTCAACCTTAACGAGATATTCAACCTGCTTAACCATTCCTCTGATAGCCGCGTTATCGGGCTGCTCAACAGTATGGTTAACCTTTCTCAGGCCTAAAGCTTCTACGATTTTCTTGTGCTTAGGAATGCATCCGATCGTAGATTTTTTTAACGTAATACGTAATTTATCAGCCATCTGCATTTCCCTCCTTATGCAAAGATTTCATCCTGCGATAATCCGCGAAGCCTTGCTACCTCTTCAGGAGTTTTAAGCTGACGCAGTCCCTCGATCGTAGCCAGAACGACGTTCTGCTTATTGTTCGAGCCAAGTGACTTAGCACGGATGTTGGAAACACCTGCAAGCTCAACAACTGCACGAGCAGGGCCTCCGGCTATGATACCGGTACCTTCGGGAGCCTTCTTGAGGAGAACCTCAGCACTTCCGAATTTACCTATGAAATCATGTGTTACACTGTTGTTGGCATCTCTTGCAACGGTAATGAGATTTTTTGCAGCGTCCTCTTTACCCTTACGAATAGCCTCCGGAATTTCAGCAGCCTTTCCGAGACCGGCACCTACATGTCCGTCTCTGTCGCCTACTACTACCAGGGCGGTAAAACGCATGTTACGTCCACCCTTGACAACTTTTGTTACACGTTTGATGGAAACGACTTTCTCCTCCAGCTCTAACTGGCTGGCATCGATCAACTCATGTCTCATGTGTTCTACTCCCTTCCTTAGAATTCCAATCCGGCTTCGCGCGCTGCATCAGCCAAAGCCTGGATCTTTCCGTGATATATGAATCCGCCGCGGTCAAAAACAACTTCCTTGATTCCTGCCTCGACAGCCTTCTTTCCGATAACGGTTCCTAAGTATGCAGCAGCTGCTACATCGTTTGTCTTCTCAAGCTCTGCCTTAACATCCTTCTGTACAGTAGAAGCTGAAGCAATTGTATGACCTGCTACATCATCGATGAGCTGAGCATACATGTGCTCGTTGCTGCGGAAGACAGCAAGACGCGGTCTCTCGGCAGTGCCTGCAATATGGTTGCGCATTCTGCTGTGTTTTTTCTGGCGAACCTTTGCTCTTGATACTTTATTTATCATCTCAACACTCTCCTTATATTATTTCTTACCGGTCTTACCGACTTTCCTGCGAATAATTTCATCAGCATACTTGATACCTTTGCCCTTGTAAGGTTCAGGTTTTCTCTTTTCTCTGATCTCCGCCGCATACTGTCCGACTTTTTCTTTGTCGATACCCTTGACGATGATCTTGTTTCCATCTACTGATGATTCGAGTCCGTCAGGATCGTTCATCTCAACCGGATGAGAGTATCCAAGGTTCAAAACAAGCTTCTTACCCTGCTTTGCAGCACGATAACCGACACCATTTACCTCGAGAACCTTTTCATATCCCGTCGTAACGCCTGTTACCATGTTCTGGATAAGTGTTCTTGTAAGTCCATGAAGAGCTTTCATTCTCTTAAGGTCGTTAGGTCTGGATACAACAACGTGTCCGTCCTCAACCTTTATCTCCATCTCCTCAGGAAGAACTCTTGTAAGGCTTCCCTTAGGTCCTTTTACGGTTACTTCATTTTTATCTTTGATATCAACAGTAACGCCGGCAGGAATTACAACCGGCAATCTGCCTATTCGTGACATTTTATTGTCCTCCTGAATAACTTAAATTTTCGGAGGAGATCCTTGTCTCCTCTGTTTTCAGTTTGTTTTTCGCATCTTACCAAACAAATGCGAGAACCTCTCCGCCTACCTGAAGCTTTCTTGCCTCTTTATCAGTGATAACACCCTGATTGGTAGAAAGGATTGCAATTCCGAGTCCGCCGAGAACTCTCGGAAGCTCTTCCTTGTTTACATAGATTCTAAGACCCGGTTTTGATATTCTCTTGAGTCCTGTGATAATCTTCTCGTTCTTGCCAGCGCCATACTTAAGAGTAATATGAATATTCTTGATGGCACCGTTCTCCTCGAGATCATATTTTGCTATATAACCTTCTTTTACAAGGATATCAGCTATTGCTATCTTCATCTTAGATGCCGGAACATCTACTGTATCATGCTTTGCAGCATTCGCATTACGTATTCTTGTAAGCATATCCGCGATAGGATCACTCATCGACATATTGCGTTTCCTCCTTTCTGCTTTTACCAGCTGGCTTTCTTAACGCCCGGTATCTGGCCTTTATATGCTAATTCACGGAAACAGATACGGCAGATCCCGTATTTTCTTAAATACGCATGGGGACGTCCGCAGATCTTGCAGCGGCTGTATTCTCTTGTGGAGAATTTAGGCTTGCGCTGCTGTTTTATCTTCATTGCTGTTTTAGCCATGAAATTTTCCTCCTAATATTATCTGGCAAAAGGCATGTTGAATAACGTCAGTAATTCACGTGCTTCTTCGTCTGTCTTAGCTGTTGTAACGAAAATGATGTCCATGCCGCGGATCTTGTCTATCTTATCATATTCAATCTCCGGGAAAATAAGCTGCTCTTTGATTCCTAGTGAATAATTTCCTCTGCCATCGAATGCGTTGGGGTTTACTCCACGGAAGTCACGTACACGGGGAAGCGCAAGATTGATAAGTCTGTCTGCGAACTCATACATCTTCTCGCCTCTTAATGTTGTCTTGCAGCCTATGGCCATTCCCTCACGGATCTTGAAGTTTGCAACTGACTTTTTAGCCTTTGTTACGATCGCCTTCTGTCCCGTGATCTTCTCCATATCGCTTACTGCTGAATCAAGAACCTTGGAATTCTCCTTTGCCTCTCCGACTCCCATGTTTATAACGATCTTATCGAGCTTCGGAACTTCCATGATGTTCTTGTACCCGAACTTCTTTATCATGGCATCGACAATCTGATTCTTGTATAAATCTTTATATCTACTCACGATTTTATGTCCTCCTTCCTAAGCTCAGTCGATAACTTCGCCGGTCTTCTTAGCCACGCGAACTTTCTTGCCGTCCTCGACCTTGTAACCTATGCGGGTCGGCTGACCTTTGTGAAGGTACATTACATTCGAAAGGTCGATGGGAGCTTCTTTCTCAACGATTCCGCCTGCCTGATTAGCTGCGCTGGGCTTCGTGTGCTTGCTCACCATGTTTATGCCTTCAATGATAATCCGGTTCTTCTTAGGATCAACTACTAAGACCTTACCTTCTTTATCTTTCTCTTTTCCGGCAATGACCCTGACCGTATCACCTTTTTTAATTTTTACTGACATGGCCAACCTCCTATAATACTTCCGGTGCTAATGAAACGATCTTCATGAACTGCTTCTCACGAAGTTCTCTCGCAACCGGTCCAAAAATACGGGTTCCTCTCGGCGTCTTATCATCCTTGATGATAACTGCCGCATTCTCATCGAAGCGGATGTATGAACCGTCTTTACGTTTCATTCCCTTAACTGTACGTACAACGACAGCCTTAACAACATCGCCCTTCTTAACAACGCCGCCCGGTGTTGCATCTTTAACAGAAGCAACGATTACGTCTCCGATGTTTGCATATCTTCTTGTCGAACCGCCCATAACACGAATGCAAAGAATTTCCTTGGCACCGGTATTATCAGCGACCTTAAGTCTGCTTTCCTGTTGGATCATACTGGTATTCCTCCTTTACAACAACGCGTTATTTAGCCTTCTCGACGATTTCCACAAGACGCCATCTCTTGTCCTTTGAAAGCGGTCTTGTTTCCATAACCTTAACGGTATCACCAATGTGACATTCGTTATTCTCGTCATGTGCTTTTAATTTATATGTGCTCTTAACTATCTTCTTATAAAGAGGATGTTTTACGTGATCTTCGATGGCAACAACTATCGTCTTGTCCATCTTGTCGCTTACGACTTTACCGACACGTGTTTTTCTAAGATTTCTTTCCTCCACGATTGTCTCCTTTCGTTCGTCAAATCGGCGCTTCAGTCAGCTGCGTTAGCCTTCTGTGCTATCACCGTTGAAATTCTGGCGATATTCCTGCGCACCTCTTTGATCCTGCTGGTGTTGTCCAGCTGGTTAGTCGCATTCTGGAATCTCAGGTTGAAAAGTTCCTTTTTGGCAGATACCAATTCCTCATTAAGCTCAGCAGCAGATTTTGCTACGAGATCTTCCATATATGTTTTACTCTTCATTGTTATCACCGCCTTCTAAGTCTGCACGGGATACTATCTTGCACTTGCAGGGTAATTTGTGCATTGCAAGACGTAACGATTCACGGGCAACCTCTTCGGGAACGCCGGCGATCTCAAACATCACGCGTCCCGGCTTAACAACCGCTACCCAATACTCAACGCTTCCTTTTCCTGAACCCATTCGAGTCTCGGCAGGTTTAGCTGTAACGGGCTTATCGGGGAATATCTTTATCCATACCTGGCCGCCTCTCTTTGCGTTACGCGTCATAGCTACACGGGCAGCCTCTATCTGATTTGATCTTATCCAGCACGGCTCAAGTGCTACAAGGCCGAACTCGCCGTAAGTTACCTTATTTCCTCTTAACGCTTTTCCTTTCATGGAACCGCGGAACTGCTTACGACGTTTAACTCTCTTTGGCATTAACATGATTATTTATCGCTCCCTTCCTTAGCTCCTTTGGTAGGAAGAACCTCACCATTGTAGATCCACGCCTTTACTCCAAGCTTTCCGTACGTTGTATCTGCCTCGGCAAATCCGTAGTCGATGTCAGCACGAAGTGTCTGAAGCGGTATTGTTCCCTCGCTGTAGAACTCTGTACGTGCGATATCAGCTCCGCCAAGACGACCTGAAACAGCTGTCTTGATTCCGAGTGCTCCGGATCTCATCGTGCGCTGCATTGTAGACTTCATAGCGCGACGGAAAGAGATACGGTTCTCAAGCTGAAGCGCGATGTTCTCAGCTACGAGCTGTGCATCACGATCCGGACGCTTGATCTCTTTGATATCGATGTAAACTTTCTTATCGATAAGCTTTGAAAGCTCATTTTTAACTTTTTCTATCTCAGCTCCGCCCTTGCCGATTACGACACCCGGCTTAGCCGTGTAGAGTATAACTTTAACTCTCTGGGAAGCTCTCTCTATCTCGATGCGGGAAACGCCTGCGCTGTATAATCTCTTCTTAAGAAAATCTCTTATCTTATGATCTTCTACCAAGAAATCGGCAAATTCCTTCTCGGCATACCATTTGGAATCCCAGTCTTTAATAACTCCGACTCTTAATCCATGCGGATTAACCTTCTGTCCCATGCTCGACCTCCTTATCTTTCATCCAACACTATCGTGATATGGCTTGTGCGTTTCTCAATCCTGTAGGCTCTGCCCTGTGCTCTCGGCTGAATTCTCTTCATCGTCGGAGCTTTGTTGGCATAGCACTCTGCCACATAAAGGTTGGCTTTATTGAGGCCGTTGTTGTTCTCCGCATTTGCGATAGCTGACTCGAGGAGCTTCTTGATAACACTTGAAGCATATCTCGGGTTGTATTCGAGTATAGCGACCGCCGTCTCTGCATCCTTGCCTCTTATTGCGTCCAGAACGAAACATGCCTTCTGAACGGGAATTCTTGCATAGGAAAGCTTAGCGGAAGGTCTCATGTCTTTTTCTTCGTTTCTTGCTCTTTTAATCTGACTTCTATGTCCCTTTGACATAACGTCCTCCTTTCCGCTTTATCGCGATTTCTTCTCGTCTTTACCGTGTCCTCTGTAAGTTCTTGTAGCAACGAACTCACCGAGCTTATGTCCTACCATGTCCTCTGTAACATATACCGGAACATGTTTGCGTCCGTCGTGAACCGCTATTGTATGACCCACAAAAGAGGGAAAAATAGTGGAACGGCGGGACCATGTCTTTATAACCGCCTTGTCGCCGGATGCGTTCGCGGCGTCTACTTTCTTTAACAGGCTTGCGTCTGCGAAAGGTCCTTTTTTAAGTGAACGAGCCATCTTATCTCCTCCTTATTTGCTCAGCTGTTTTCCGTCTCTTCTGCGGACGATCAACTTATTGGACTGTTTGTTCTTCTTTCTTGTCTTAAGTCCTAAAGCAGGCTTGCCCCACGGTGTTGACGGACCCGGACGTCCTACCGGAGCACGTCCTTCACCACCACCGTGCGGATGGTCGTTCGGGTTCATGACAGAACCGCGTACTGTAGGTCTGATTCCCATGTGGCGCTTTCTTCCGGCCTTACCGATGTTAATAAGGCTGTGGTCTCCGTTGCCGATAACGCCTACCGACGCTCTGCAGTTTGACGGAACCATTCTCATCTCTCCTGAGGGAAGACGAAGCGTTACGTATTTATCCTCTTTAGCCATAAGCTGAGCTGAGTTTCCTGCTGAACGAACAAGCTGTCCGCCCTTTCCGGGATGAAGCTCAACGTTGTGTACAAGTGTACCAACCGGTATATCACTCATAGGAAGGCAGTTTCCTGTACGAACCTCTGCCTCGGAACCGTTCATAACTGTCATTCCGACTTTGAGTCCTTCCGGAGCAAGGATGTAAGCCTTCTCACCATCTGCATAGCAGATAAGTGCAATGTTGGCTGTACGGTTAGGATCGTATTCGATTGCCTTAACCGTTGCCGGTATGCTGTCCTTGAATCTCTTGAAGTCGATGATTCTGTATTTCTTACGGTTTCCGCCGCCTTTATGTCTTACAGTGATCTTACCCTGATTGTTTCTTCCGGAGTTTTTCTTGAGAGAAACAACAAGTGATTTCTCAGGAGTTGTCTTTGTTATCTCCGAAAAATCCGAACCCGTCATCTGTCTGCGGGACGGTGTATATGGTTTATAGGTTTTGATTCCCATTACGGTATCTCCTTTCAGTGTGTGCTTTATTTTCAAAGCACATCGATATGATTATCGTGCATATCCGCACATACGCTTACGCTCTTCCTATCAAAGTCCCTGGAAAAGCTCAATCTCGCCCTCAGAAAGCGTTACAACTGCCTTCTTCGTCTTAGCGGTCTTTCCGTAGGTATAACCTCTGCGTTTCTTCTTTCCGTCCATGTTCATTGTGTTAACGTTCTTTACCTTAACTCCGCTGAACATCTTCTCAACCGCTTCCTTAACCATTGTCTTGTTGGCATCGGGATGTACAAGAAAGGTGTATTTGTTTTCTGACATCTCGTTCATGCTCTTTTCTGTTACGAGCGGCTTTAAGATGACGTCGTAGTACTGAATGTTTGCCATTATGCGTACACCTCCTCGATAGCTTCGACACCGCTCTTTGTTATGATGACGGTATCATACTTAAGTAAATCGTATACGTTTATTGTAGACGGAGAAGCTGTCTGTACATCAGCAAGGTTTCTTGCAGACTTAACAACATTAACGCCCTCATCTCCTACAACAACAAGTGCATTGCTTACCTTGAGATTATCAAGTACCTGCTTCATGCTCTTTGTCTTGATCTCGTCGAACTTAAGCTCGTCGAGAACCATGAACTTGTTATCCTGAACCTTTGCGGTTAAAGCCGACTTAAGAGCAGCTCTCTTTTCCTTCTTGTTCATCTTGAAGGAATAATCTCTCGGAACGGGAGCGAATACAACTCCGCCGCCTGCCCACTGGGGAGATCTGGTTGAGCCCTGTCTTGCATGACCCGTACCCTTCTGTCTCCAGGGCTTTCTTCCGCCGCCGCTTACCTCGCTGCGCGTCTTAGCCTTCTGCGTACCCTGACGCTGGTTGGCAAGATAAAGCACAACTGCGCGGTGAATAAGGTTTTCTTTTATCTCGGCTCCGAATATCTCGTCAGAAAGTTCAACGTTTCCGACTTCTTTGCCTTCCATATTATATAAAGCCACGTTTGCCATTTGAAGTGGTCCTCCTTCCTGTATAAGGCTTACCCTATTGCTTTAACGGTCTCACAGATCGTTACAAGGGATTTCTTCGGTCCCGGAACAGAACCTTTTACAAGTAGCAGATTGTTTTCGGCATCGACGCGGACGATCTCGAGATTCTGTACGGTAACCTGTACATGTCCCATCTGTCCGGGCATCTTCTTGCCCTTGAATACCTTGCTGGGATCGGATGCAGCTCCGTTTGATCCTGCATGGCGATGATACTTAGAACCGTGAGCCATAGGTCCTCTGGACTGTCCGTGACGTTTGATGGCGCCCTGGAATCCTTTACCTTTGCTGATGGCCGTTGCATCAACCTTGTCGCCCTCTGCGAAGATGTCTGCCTTGATCTCCTGCGCAACTTCGTAGCTCTCAGCATCCTCAAATCTGAACTCGCGAACGAATTTCTTTACCGGAACACCGGCTTTTGAGAACTGACCAGCCTCAGGCTTGTTGAGAAGCTTTTCGCGGGTATCGGCAAAGCCCACCTGTACGGCACTGTAGCCGTCGTTTTCAACCGTCTTGACCTGAGTAACCACACAAGGACCTGCCTGAAGCACTGTCACGGGAGTGAGAACTCCGTCTTCGTTGAAAATCTGTGTCATTCCAACTTTAGTAGCTAAAATTGCTTTCTTCATGTTTTCCTCCTGTTTTTCTACAGCGGAACCCCTTAGGGGCTCATACTAGTTAACAGATATACGTGGAATGCGTACATTACTTCTATATCAATTAACCGTTGTTTTACTTTATTTAATAACACAATCATTTCGCGTTTCACGCTCTCATGATTGTCAAACAATCATTCGCACTTTAGCTCCGCTTCGCGCAGCCCGTGCTTCATGTTTGTTTGTCGCACCATGTCTTAACTTAGTCTCGCAAGCAAGCCTGCGTGCCTCGTTAAGCCACGTTGCTCGTTATTATTTCATCTTTATATCGATGAAAACTCCAGCGGGCATATCGAGTCTCGAAAGAGCATCAACGATCTTCTGAGTGGGTGTGAGGATGTCGATAAGTCTCTTGTGTGTTCTCTGCTCGAACTGCTCACGAGAATCTTTATATTTATGAACGGCTCTGAGGATCGTAACGATCTCCTTCTTTGTCGGGAGCGGAACCGGTCCGCTTACTGCTGCGCCGTTCTTCTTAACTGTCTCAACTATCTTAGCCGCCGAAGCGTCTACAAGCTGATGATCATAAGCCTTTAAGATGATTCTCATTTTCTGATTTGCCATAAAAAAAGTCGCCTCCTTATTCGCACATTTAAGTACGACAGTGGTGACTGTACACTTCTCCGTGTGTGTCTTAAACTTTCACACGTTGTTTCCGCTTCGTAAGCGGACATTTTAAATTGTACAGTGACTTGTCGCCTGTTTCTTGAACGGACATTTGCTCCGCGTAAATTAACCTGTTTTGTAAACAGCAACCTCACGCATCAAAGCTATCATGTCACAACATTCGCATTATACTTGAACTTTGGGCATAATGCAAGAAAAATTTTCCGATTAATTTGCCGAATTTTTGTATCAAATTTCCTTGACGAATCCGGCACATTATTCAACACTCGCTCCTTCCGGATGGCAGAAGATTATACTCAATTTACCTTTTACAGATGCTTCGGGTATATTATATGGAAGAAACAGCTCATCTCCCTTTTTAACTTCCATACTTCCTTCTTTATGTATAAAGCTTCCCTCTCCATCTATAACCACAGCAATTTGCGGAAATCCTGTATTCCTGACACTTGCCTGTCCGTCCACATCTAATCTCGTATACGAAAAATATTCCGTCTGATCAGGCCCTGCCAAAAGCACTTCCTTGCCCCATATTCCATTTCGTATTATTTTCCCGGGAATATACCATTTTTCAAGATTCTTTTCACGGCTTCTTCCTTCGTAGACAAACGTCTCTATGATGTCGCTTCGGTATTTACCCTCATCCTGCATCTCCATTTCACATCCGCACGAACGATAATATTCCGCCAATGCACTCTGCGGCAGCGGAGTTACGCCTATGTCACTCGGCTCCTGTACCTCCAGCGCAAAACAGCCGGCACCCAATGCGTGAGGAAGACCGCCTCGTATCATGAACGCATCTCCGGGCTTTACCTGAATCTTATGGCACAATTCCTCCAGTGCGCTCAAATCTCCTTTATCGTACAGCTCGGCGAACCTTTCTTTCGTAACGCCTTCCTTAAAGCCAAGATATACGAATGCAGGCTCTCTTACATCATCTCTTGTTCCTAAAATATACCAGCTTTCTTCTTTTCCGTACTCACTATTCCAAATCTTCTTCGCCACATTGCGTGTTGGATGAGCCTCCATTGCAAAACTTTCCTGCGCATCGAGCAGCTTTACCAATATTCCAAGACGTTTACCGTTTTTCTCGATGTGTTTTTTCCCAAGAATTTCCATCGGCGCTTGTTCAATCACACGATACAGAAACTCTCTTTTTCCATCCGGCAGCATCACTTCCGAACAACCGATCGGATTTTCCTCTGTTGCTCCCAAAGCCTTTGTATCCGAACCTATCCAAGCCTCCGATCCGTTTTCGTCATCAACAGGAGGGAAAATTCCTCGAAATCTGTCTATTTCCCTGCCTCCGCATCCACGAAGTCTGTTCCAAACAAGCTTCCACGGCATATTATAAATACTCATTTT
>CAYMAY010000003.1:50479-55345 GCA_964388555.1 uncultured Lachnospiraceae bacterium | reverse complement strand
CTTATGAACAAAACAAAGGAGCGCAGAACGCCGCTGCAGATCTCTCTTGATAAATTCAGCAAGAATCTCGCCATAGCAATAATGGTGATCTGCCTCGTTGTTTTCGCCCTGAGCATGTACAGAAATATGGGACTTATGGATTCCCTCCTGTTTGCCGTTGCACTGGCAGTTGCCGCCATTCCGGAGGCTCTGGGGTCCATCGTAACCATCGTTCAGGCCATGGGCACCCAGAAAATGGCACGCGAAAACGCCATAATCAAAAATCTTGCGGCTGTGGAATCACTGGGCTGCGTATCTGTTATCTGCTCCGATAAAACGGGAACTCTTACACAGAACAAGATGACCGTTCAGGAGATTTACGTAGGCGACGAGATACTCCGCGCAGACGATCTGGATCTTACATGTCCGCTGCACCGCTATCTTCTGTACAATGCCACGCTGACAAACGATTCTTCTATCGTAAACGGCAAGGGCATCGGCGACCCCACTGAATACGCCCTTCTGGAAATGTACGAGAACATAGACGCTCTCGATAAAGGAGACGGCTTCCGCCTTACCGAAGATATACTTCGCGATATTCTGACAAGAATAGAGGAGGTTCCCTTCGACTCAGACAGAAAGCTCATGAGCACGAAACATCTTATACACGGCGTTACTACCGTGTTTACAAAGGGTGCTCTCGACGTTCTTCTGCCCCGCTGCGTGAACATCCGCCTTAAAGACGGCATCCGTCCCATGACGGAACAGGATCGCCAGCGCATAATGAAGGTAAACGAAGAATTCTCCATGAAGGGTCTTCGCGTACTTACATTTGCGTATAAGGAAACAGAGGAATCTCTCAACGTCGATACGGAATACGGATATACATTTATCGGGCTCATATCCGAAATGGATCCGCCCCGTCCCGAATCAGTTAAGGCCGTTGCCGACGCCAAAAGTGCCGGAATACGAACGGTCATGATAACCGGCGACCACAAGATAACGGCGACAGCCATCGCAAAAGAAATAGGAATTTTCGAAGACGGCGACATTGCCGTAACAGGTCAGGAGCTGGATGCAATGACAGACGATCAGCTTGACGATCTTATCGAAAAGATCTCTGTATACGCCAGAGTTTCGCCTGAGAACAAGATAAGGATAGTAGACGCATGGCAGCGCAAGGGCCGGGTCGTTTCCATGACCGGCGACGGCGTAAACGACGCTCCCGCCCTCAAGAAGGCCGACATCGGCGTAGCCATGGGAATAACCGGAACCGAGGTTTCTAAGGATGCCGCCTCAATGATACTTTCCGACGACAACTTTGCGACCATCATAAAGGCCGTGGCAAACGGACGAACTGTATTCGCCAATATCAAAAACGCCGTACTATATCTTATTTCCGGCAACCTTTCGGCCATAATCGCCGTTATATTTACGTCCCTTGCGGCACTGCCGATACCGTTCCAGGCGGTTCAGCTTCTGTTTATAAACCTTGTAACGGACTCGCTCCCGGCACTGGCCATAGGTATGGAACCCGGCGAATACGACGTGCTTCGCAAAAAGCCCCGTGACCCGAATCAGGGTATAATGGATAAGATATTTATACGAAAAGCAGCTTTACAGGGTGGATTTATCGCAGTTTGTGTTATAATCGCATACATGATAGGCTTAAATGTAAGTGATATCGCGGCTTCCACAATGGCATTTTCAACACTTACGCTGGCGAGACTTTTCCACGGCTTCAACTGCCGCGGCGAACATTCGCTTGCAAGGCTCGGGTTCAAACACAACATGTTCAGCCTCGGCGCCTTCGTTATCGGTCTTGCACTGGTGATATGCGTTCTGTTCGTCCCTGTTATCATGGGAATGTTTACGGTAACGACGCTGACTGCGCCTATGTACGGAATGATCGCCCTTCTAGCCGTTATTCCCACGGCTGTAATACAGATATCCAGGATTATACGTGAGCATCGGAATAAAAGATAAGCAGTTGCTGATAAATGAAACAGAAATTGCTCAACAAATGAAGTGACATTCGCTGATACATTTGCTATTATAGGCTGTATTAAAAACCGACTTTAATGATCGTACTGACGCATCCTAATGGATACCCTTCATTAGGATGCGTAATAGCGTAGGTCGGCATTTTCCCGCAGCAGAAAATTAATTGAATCGAGGCGACTTATTATCATGGCACTTTCACTTGCTCATCAGATATTTATATTGTTTATTATGATGTTCGGCGGTTTTATACTCGTAAAATTTAAATTATTGCCGGCATCCGGCAGTAAGGTCATATCCGAACTTATTATATATCTGATAACACCCTGTGTACTCATAAGCAGCTTTCAGGTTAAGCTGACCGACGAAACCCGCTCAGGCTTTCTGCTTTGCTTCGTCGTCGCCCTGCTTATTCACGCAATATTTTTTGTTGTAACATGGATTTTAGACCGATTTTTTCACTTTACTCCCATAGAAAAGGTTACGGTAATTTATTCCAACTGCGGCAATCTTATATTCCCGCTTATCACTGCTCTTCTTGGCGATGAATGGGTAATCTATGCCAGTGCTTATCTTTGCCTTCAGACATTTTTTATATGGACACACTGTTTGTCGGTTATTGAAGGCAGCACCCGTATCGACCTGAAAAAGATTCTTACAAATATAAATATAATCGCCATAGTTATAGGAGTTTTCCTCCTTTTTACCGGTATTACCCTTCCCTCCGTAATTAATGACACCATGGACAAGCTCGCTGCCATGATCGGACCGCTTTCCATGATAATGGTGGGAATGATACTAAGCGAAGTAGATCTTAAAAGTTTTCTTTGCAACAAACGGCTTTACATGGTCACTATCTTAAGAATGATCGTACTGCCATTTATAACCATGCTTGTTCTTAAGTTCACTCCTCTGGCGGAAATGAATCCCAACGGAAAGACGCTGCTGTTTATAAGTCTGCTGGCTGCAAGTACTCCGGCCGCTGCGTCTGTCACCCAGCTATCGCAGCTTTATGACAGGGAGGTTAAATACTCATCGGCACTAAATGCCATAACAACACTTACAAGCATCGCCACTATGCCGCTTATAATCGCGTTTTACTATATGTAGAAGATTTAGTTACAGATCAAAAAAGGAAGCATCGCAGCAATGATTTTTAAAACCGTTACTGCGGTGCTTCCTTAAATTTATATTACGATCTTTCTCACTCACATTTTATCCGCGAACTTGCGGCTCATCAGGGCGATGAGCAAAAACAGCTTCGTATCAAGATTTGAAAGGCTGCAGCCTAAGAGCTCCTCGGCCTTTTTTATTTTGTAATAAACTGTATTGCGGTGAAGATAAAGATTCTCGGAGATATCCTTGATATGTCCGTTGTACTCGATATACGCCGATACAAAATCCGTCATGTCCGAATTATTCTTTTCGTCGTATTCCATAAGCGGAGCGAGATATTTCTGGTTAAGTCTACCAAGAATATCCGTATTTTTAAGCTCCGATACGAGCTTGTACATGCTCAAAGCATCATAGCTGAGGATTTCGGTTTTCGGAAGAATTTGTGATAAAACAGCAGACATATTGAACCTCCTTATTAAACTTAAAACTTAATATAATAAAAAAAAAGCAAAGGCAACTATTAAAAGCGCCTTTGCTTTATACCGCTATTATATCAGTGTTTTTTTGGATGTCAATACAAAATTTTTATTTATGCTTGACATGAATTTTTATTTATATTCGTTAAAGCATGCAACTCTTTCGAGACTCTTTCGCATTTTCTTTCTCGGCTCGGTCTTTTCTTTTGCATGGCCTACCGCAAGAACAAATCTTACAGCTGCACCGTTCGGTATCCCGAAGAGTTTTTCCCATTTCTTTATTTCGGACATTCCGATGACACATGTCGAAAGACCGAGAGATGTCGCCTCATAGCACATGTTAAGGCAGGCTGCGCCGATATCCCCCTGGGCAAAGCGCTGATCATCGCCGTAATATTCTTTAACAATCGGGAATACATTGGCATGCTCTTCGATAAATACGATAAACGCCGGAACTTCCGTGCACCACGGAGCGCCTGTGTGTCCGTTTTCAAGTACAAGAGCATCGCAGACTTTTTCTCTTGCCTCGGGCTCATCGACTATCATAAACTTCCAGGGCTGGGAATTGCATGCGCTGGGTGTAAGTCTTCCGGCATCGGCTATTTTTAAGAGTTCATCCCTGCTGACGGGAGTGCCGTCATATGCGCGGCAACTTTCTCTTTTTAATAATAATTCATTGAAATCCATATTAAACCTCACTTTAAATCTTTTTATTCGTCCACGCCGTCGTACTGAACTCTTTCGAAGTTGATGACATATTTCGCCTTAATTCCCTGCAGTGCTGCAAAGTGCTCAGCCGCGCTATGAATATCAAGAGCTTCCTGATCTCTCCACTGCTCTAAGAGGTAGATTTTTGCGTCTGTATCCATGGGAATGTAATAATCATATCTTATGTTTCCCGGCTCGTTTTTGCTTGCGGCTATTATTCCGGCATCGCCTGCCTCTTTATAGAATTTATCTCTGTCATCGTTATTTTTGAAATAATAATTAACATGAACCTCTATCATTTTGACCTCTTTTCCGCATATAAATGCCTCTGAATTTTGTGGTATTACACCACCTCCGATATGATAGCACAATTTTTTTATCCACTGCAACATTTTGATGAAAATAGCACATTCTCATGGTAAAATGCAGTCATGGATACTTTGTATAGAAAAAATGTTGAAGCCATTATTTCGTATTTTAATGTCTCAAAGAAATGTACAAACGGTCTCGGGCTTGAGCTTGAGCATTTTCTCGTATACGACGATATGAGTCCCGCTCCGTATTTCGGCAAAAACGGCGTGCTTGA
>CAYMAY010000003.1:47774-50379 GCA_964388555.1 uncultured Lachnospiraceae bacterium | reverse complement strand
CAAGCGGCAGCTGCGGCATAAATATGATGCGGGGCACGGCATCAACTCAGGTATCAATAGATTTTGAAGATGAATCTGATTTCGTCCGCAAATACAGATTTGCCTATCTGATAATGCCTGCTATTAAGCTTATTACGGATAACACACCGGTGTTTGAGAATGCGAAAAACACCGTTCCGCTTAAGAGGACATATATCTGGCGAAATACCGATACGGCTCGCTGCGAGCCGCCCGCCGATTTGTTCGATGAGGGGTTCGGTTTTGCTTCGTATGCGAACTATCTTATGAATGTGCCTTTGATATGCATGCCGGAGAACGGCTCGATGACATACGTAGGCGATAAAACCGCCGCAGAGCTTTTTAAGGATAAAGAACTGTCGAACGCCGATATAGAGCACATAATGTCCATGGTTTTTCCGGATGTGCGTCTTAAGCGCTACATCGAGATCAGGGGTGCCGATTCCATGCCGATAGACGCGGCTCTTGGCTACGTCGCACTTATAAAAGCCCTGTTCTATTCACATGAAACCATCGACAGATATCTTTGTAAGTACAATATAAAACGAAGTGATATAATAGATTCAGAGGACAGCCTTATGTCCTACGGCAGGAACGGTTTTATTTACGGCGTACCGGCTGACGATTTTATACAAACACTTTTCAGCAACGCCGCAGATAACCTTTCAGGCGATAAACTTACTTATTTGAATAATTTAAAAGCTTTTTACGAAACGAAATGAAGAAAATATACGAAGAATACGTTAATTACATAGAAGACAATTTCAGCGAATGCGAAACGGCCGCCCACGATATCATGAACGACCTGCGCCACTCCTCCGTGGCATATCACGGCAGATGCGTTTATACCCTTCTCATTCCGAAGATATTTACACAAAAAGATGTTGAATATTTTGAGCACATTGTCGAAACAACATACGGTATTTTCAAAAAAGTAATCCATGAATATCTCTCAAATCCGGAATACAGAAAAACCTTTCCGTTTTCCGGCGAACTGGAGGAGCTTATACTTGCCGAGCGCGGTTACGATTGTCCGCTGCCCATCGCCCGATTTGATATATTCTATAATGAGGAAACCGGCGATTTTAAATTCTGCGAGATAAATACCGACGGCACCAGCGCAATGAACGAGGATTACGTGTTAAGCGGCGTATATCCCAAAAATCCCGCCCATAAAAATGCGTTGAAATCCCATAATCTTAAATCCTGGGAGCTTTTCGACAGCTGGGTGGAGAGATTTTTCGAAATATATTCCACTTACAGGAAAAAAGTCGAAAATCCGTATACCGCCATCGTGGATTTCCTTGCGACAGGCTCCATAACTGAATTTGAGGAATTCCAGAGGCGTTTTGAGGCGGCCGGTCACGAATGCGAGGTGTGCGATATCACATCCCTCATATACGACGGCAAACATCTCTACTCGCCAAAGGGCAAGGTTATAGACGTTATATACCGCCGCGCCGTGACGTCCGATGTGATAAAGCGGATAAATGAGGTTCGTCCGTTTATCAACGCCGTAAAAGACGGCAACGTATGCATAATCGGCGCGTTCTGTACGCAGATAATACACAACAAGTGGCTTTTCAAGGCACTTCACGAAGAATCGACGGCCGCTCTTCTTACAGACGATGAAAACGAATTTGTAAAAAAACACGTTCCTTATACAAATATTCTCTCAAGTAAAACCTGCGATATAAAATCAATTATCTCCGAAAAGGACAAATGGCTTATAAAGCCTCTCGATTCTTACGCTTCAAAGGGCGTTTACGCCGGAATCGACTGTACTCCGACGGAGTGGGAAGAACATATAAGGCATTGCGAGGACAGCGGTTATATTTATCAGGAATATTGTCCTCCCTACAGGACGAAAAACATCAGCTTCGCCGACGGTACGAATGAGATCAGGGATTACACAAATATGTCCGGCCTTTTCGTATACGGCGGAAAGTTCGCCGGTGTATATTCAAGGCTTTCGACAGGCGGGATAATCAGCTCCCAGTACAATGAGCGAGCCGTTCCGTCGTACTACGAAGATATTTAGGATGCGACGTTCTCCTAAATTCTTATCTTAAAAAATAATTCTGGGATCGCTATGTTTTAAAAAGCTTCTTTAATAAAGATACTACGAGCGATCAGAAAGGAGTTTATTTATGAAAATTACATTTATAGGTGCTGCCCATGAGGTTACGGGAAGCTGTACCGTACTTGAAATATGCGGAAGGTATTATCTTGTGGACTGCGGAATGGAACAGGGCGTCAATGTTTTCGAAAACGAGCCGCTGCCCGTAAATCCATCAGAAATAGAAGCGGTATTTCTTACTCACGCCCATATCGATCACTCCGGAATGCTTCCGAAGCTTTATAAAGACGGCTTCAAAGGACCTATATACTCAACCGAGGCAACCTGCGATCTGTGCGACATAATGCTCCGTGACAGTGCTCACATTCAGGAATCCGATGCGGAATGGAAAAACCGCAAGGCGCAACGTGCCGGAAGATCTCTTGTTGAGCCGGCATACGATCTGAATGATGCCGCCGGCGCTATAAATCTCCTTCGTCGTTGTGCGTATGATAAAAGAATACAGGT
>CAYMAY010000003.1:39172-47674 GCA_964388555.1 uncultured Lachnospiraceae bacterium | reverse complement strand
GCAGTCGGCAGAACACAGGAACTCCTTTACGCCATCCGGGAGATCGTAAATTCCCACATGGTTCACGGCTACGCAAGTCTGCCGGTATATGTGGACAGTCCGCTGGCAATAGATGCAACCAACATCTTTATCCAGTGCGACAGAAGCTGTTTCGATCCTGAAACCATCGCCATACTCAATAGAGGCGAAAATCCGCTGTGGTCGGACGGAATACATCTTTCCGTTACATCCGAGGATTCCGTTGCCATAAACTTTAATACGCAGCCGAAGATCATAATCTCCGCCAGCGGAATGTGCGATGCCGGACGTATACGCCATCACCTTAAGCACAATCTCTGGGATGCCCGCAACTCCATCGTATTCTCCGGATATCAGGCCGAGGGAACCCTTGGACGCAACCTTATCGAGGGTGCGAAGGAAGTTCGTCTTTTCGGCGAAAACATCGCAGTAAAAGCCGAAATATATACACTTCACGGCGTCAGCGGTCACGCCGATATGAACGGTCTTCTGGCGTGGGTTCAGAGCTTCGAAAAGAAGCCCGGCATGATATTCGTAAACCACGGCGATGAGGATTCCTGCGAAGCATTCAAGAATACACTCACGGAGAAATACGATTACAATGCTGAAGCTCCCTACAGCGGCACCCAGTATGACCTTGCCACCGGCGAATGCACGATACGCACCCTCGGCAGGCGTATCGTTCCCAAAGGAACCCTTAAAGCCCGCAATACTTATAATGCGCTTATTGCGGCGGCTCAGGCTCTTCTTGATCTCGCAAAGTCCTTCAAAGGCAGACCGAATAAAGAAATCGAGCAGTTTACGTCCCACATCAAATCACTTACAGAAAAATGGCGCAGGTAAAATTTACCTGCACCCATGGTTCTCAATAAAAAATCACGCAGAGCAAGAATGCTCTGTGTGATTTTTTTATTTCTTATATATCTCCATAACCTCATCCGTATACTCACCGTTTTTCTTGTAAACGATAAGCGGCTTATCTACTCTCATGCCGGGATTTCCGCCTTTGAGAGCCTCGATCATCACCATGACCGGCTCTTTATCTATATACGAATGAATAAATCTTAAGCGTTTCGTCTCTAATCGATATTTTGCAAGGGTAATTATAAGCTCCGCCAGCCTCTGCGGCCGGTGTATGATATAAACCCTGCCCCGCGTTCTTACGGTTTTGGCCGCCTCTCTTGCAATATCATCAAAGCTGCAAAGAGCCTCGTGGCGGGCAATATATTTGGCATCCGCTTCGTTTCTTAAGCCATGCTCAGACGCCATATAGGGAGGATTGCTGACAACAACGTCAACAGTTTCATTTCCGAAGATAGCCGATGCCTCTTTTATATCTCCCTGAACGATCTCTATCCTATCGCCAAGGGAATTATATGCGACGCTTTTCCTGGCAAGTTGTGCACTGTACGGCTGAATCTCAAGTCCGTAAAATTTCTTTCCATCCGTCTTTGCCGCAAGCAATATGGGGATTATACCGTTTCCCGTTCCCATATCGAGGACGGTCTCGCACCGCTTAATTTTAACAAATTCCGAAAGAAGCACCGCATCCACGCCAAACCTGAAACCATCCATCGCCTGATAAATATAATATCCGTTTTGGAGGTCGTCTAGGGTTACCTCTCTGCCGTCAATTTCCATATACCATGCCTTTCGGAATCATGTTCAAGATTGTTTTCTGTCACTCAAGAGACTCCAGCTCTTTAAGCTCCTTTTCCTCATCGGAAGCAGTCTCTTTGTTATCCTTATCCTCTTTAGGTTTCTTCTTCTTTTTATGGCGTTTTATCTTAAGCTCGCCCACGGGATACTCCCGCATCTCCTTCTCGTCGCCTTCCTCTATGAGGATGCGCACCGTCTGACGGAGGATATTTATATCCACAACCTCTCCTGACGCACCATCTATGGCATATGCGATATCTCCCTTACTCGGAAGCTTTTTGTGCAGATATTCGTATGTTTCCTCTTCGTTTCTTAAGCAGCACATAAGACGACCGCAGTTTCCGGAAATCTTTGTGGGATTCAGCGACAGATTCTGCTCCTTCGCCATCTTAATGGAAACCGGCGCAAAATCGTGCAGATACGTATGACAGCAAAGCTCGCGGCCGCATATTCCTATTCCACCCAGAAGCTTTGTCTCGTCTCTGACGCCGATCTGACGCAGTTCGATTCTGGTTTTAAATTCCGATGCAAGATCCTTTACCAGCTCGCGGAAATCCACACGTCCGTCCGCCGTGAAATAAAACAGAAGACGGCTGTTGTCGAATGCATATTCCGCATCGATGAGCTTCATATCCAGCCCTCTTTTTTTGATCTTCTCGGCACAGATAACACGGGCATCTTTTTCGCGTCTTTTGTTATCCTGCACATGTTCCTCGTCCTCTTTTGTAGCAACCCTTACAACATTTCGAAGAGGCGTCACCACCTTATCGTCCGAGACTTCCGTCACTTCAAACGCCACAAAACCGTATTCCAGTCCTCTGGCGCTTTCGACTATTACATGCTCTCCTTTTTTTACAGTCAGTCCGTTGGGCGAAAAATAATATACCTTTCCCGTCTCTCTGAACCTGACACCTATAACCTTTGTCATTATTTCCTCCGATTTATAATACGGGATATTTCCCGGCTCAATTCTCCGATATGGTAAGAAGCAGCAGCTCCGTCGCCAACTCAGGATTTACATTGGCGCGAATTCTCTTGCGGGCATTGTCTATGGCATCCAGTATACACTGCAATCCCTCGTAGGAGCTCAAAGACGCCCTGTTTTTGATGGCCGATATCTCATCCTTGATGATAATGTCGTCTTTTTCCTTCGTTGCCTTAAACATAAGCACATCCCGGAACCACACCGTGAATATATCGAAATATTCGTATATTTCGTTTTTGTTTGCACTTATTTTCTTGTTAAAGTCTATACGCTTTATGGCATCAATATCTTTAGAAATCCTCAGATATTGAATGCTTTCATTCATTTTATTTATAAATTCATCGGATAACGCAAGTTTCCTTGCGTTTCCTATCTTTCCCATGGCAAGTGCAGCATAAAGTGATGCCGTTTTTGCCGGTATGAGAAGTTCATCCTCTAAATACTTCTCAACCACCTCATCAGGAAGCGGATTAAAATGAATTACCGTGCACCTGGAAACGATGGTGGGAAGCAAGCTCTCCGTACTTTCCGCAATAAGGATTATAACGGCGTACTCCGGCGGCTCCTCAAGAGTTTTGAGTATGGCGTTCTGCGCCTGCACCGTCATGTTGTGCGCCTCGGGAATTATATATATCTTATGAGCACTTTCAAAGGGCTTTATATAAATATCATCCACAACGCCGGTTCTTATATCGCCGACACCTATGCTGTCCGGTTTTTCGTGCTGTACCACGATTATATCCGGATGGTTTCTGCTCTGCACTTTTTTGCATGACGGACACTCACCACAGGCGCTGCCATCCTGCTTTTCGCACATAAGCGCAGCCGAAAAAGCGCTTGCCATGGCAGTTTTTCCACTGCCCGCCTCGCCGCAGAAAATATAAGCGTGGCTGACCCTGTTTTTCTGAACCATCTTTTTCAGCATTGCCTTTATTTCGTTATATCCCGTAACAGCATCATATCCTACTTTAGCCGTCATTTTCTGTTTCCTTTCTGATATACTTCCGAAGCTCATTTATACAATCCTTAAGCTCCGCGTCATTCGAAAATCTTATATCTATTCCTGCGCTTTTGATCTTATCCTCGGAAAAATCCTCTTCATCCGCGAGAAATCTCCTGCAGACCTCCTTATATTCCGGAGATTTCTGCTTTCTTTCGCGTCCAATGGACCTTTGAAGCCTCAGATACGCGTCGCTTTCCACATACAATGGCTTTACCCTGCCATCCCCGAAATATTCTTTCATTTTTATAAGTGACTGGAGTGTTCCTATCGTAAGATAATCTTCATTGCCGTTTATCTGTCCGTCATCCGCGGTAAAATAATACCAGTCACCGTGGACGGTGGGATAAACACGCTCTTCGATTATCTTTCCCGCCTTGCGAAGTGATTCATACTGTTCCCGGTTTGAGAAATAGTATTCCTTTCCGTTTTTCTCGCCGGCTCTCATCGGGCGCGTGGTGTAAAGTGTAAGAGGCTTAAGGTGAAGCCTGCCGTCTTCCAGCAGCTTTTTATAAATATGATCCTTGCCGCTTGCGCTTTTTCCTATTAGCATGAATATCTTGCCCATGCCGCCCCTTTCTGTCACACTTTAAAACGGTATCCCACGCCCCAGATCGTCTCTATGTACTGTGGTTTCGCCGTGTTTAATTCTATCTTTTCACGTATTTTCTTAATATGTACGGTAACTGTCGCAATATCTCCGATGGATTCCATTTCCCATATCTCTCTGAAGAGATCCGACTTTGTAAATACCTTGTTCGGGTTTGACGCCAAAAACGTCAGCAGATCAAATTCCTTTGTAGTCAGGGTTTTTTCCTCGCCGCGAACCCATACACGCCTTGCGGTCTTGTCTATCTTGAGATCACGGATCTCGATAACATCGTTCTCTTTTACGCCGCTGCCGATAAGCCTTTCGTATCTCGCAAGATGAGCCTTGACTCTCGCCACAAGCTCACTGGGCGAAAACGGCTTTGTGACGTAATCGTCCGCTCCCAGACCCAGGCCACGGATCTTATCAATATCCTCTTTTCTTGCGGAAACCATAAGAATGGGGGTGTTCTGCTTTTCTCTTATTTTTTTACATATATCAAAGCCGTCGACTCCGGGCAGCATAAGATCCAAAATGAAAAGATCATAGCCTCCTTCGAGAGCTTTTATAAGTCCGCTCTCTCCGTTATTTTCTATGTCCACCTCAAATCCCGAAAGTTCAAGGTAATCACGTTCCAGCTCGGCAATTGCTTCTTCATCTTCAATTATAAGTATTTTACTCATGATAAGGCATCTCCTGATATTTTCTTAATATGAAATTCATGATAGTTCCCTTGCCTTCTTCTCCCCCGACCCAGACCTTGCCGCCGTGATCCTCTAAGATCTTCTTAACGATAGAAAGCCCTATTCCGCTTCCGCCTCTCGTTGAATTTCTCGATGCATCCGTGCGATAAAATCTGTCAAATACTCTTTGTCTGTCTTTCTTAGCTATTCCCTTTCCGTTGTCCTCTATCTCGACTTTGATAAAATCTTCCTCGTCCGAAATTCTCATCTCAATGCGTCTTTCGGGCTTATCCATATATTTTACGGAATTGTTTATTATATTATGGATAACTCTGCGGAGCTGTTCGGCGTCCGCGATTATAACCGTGTCCTCCTTCAGCGTGTTTTTATACATGAAATCGACACGCTCCCGCTCCATTTCCAGCTCCAGCTCCTCGCTGCAGTCTGCGAAATATTCGTTGACGTTTATCTTTGTGAACGTGTACGGCATACGGTTCGTATCTATCTTGGAATAGTACGTCAGCTCGTTTATGAGCCTGTCCATCTCCGTTGACTTATTATATATGGTACGGATATATTTGTTCAGTTTTTCGGGCGTATCCGCGACGCCGTCCATTATTCCCTCGCAATAACCTTTAACGGCCGTTATGGGTGTCTTAAGATCGTGGGAAATATTTCTTATAAGCTCGTGATTCTCGCTGTCGGCGCTCATCTTCTCTTCCTGAGTCGATTTTAAGCGCTTGCGCATCTCCTCGAAATCCTCGCAAAGCTCATTTATCTCCCTGACACTGCTCTCCTCGCCTATGGCGAAATCGAGGTCGCCGTCACGTATGTGCTGCGCCGCCGTTTTCAGCTTCTGTATCGGCTTGGAAATGCCCCAGTAGAGCCACAGCGTAATGGCGAAGACCGTTATGACAAGACCTATGAGGCTTATCAGCACAAGATCTCCTACCCACTGTTTGAGTCCCGGGAATATCTTGTTCATGTCTATAATGACGAAAGCACTGCTCTTGTCACCTTCCGCCGATATAAAATCCGTCTGCCTTACAAGAACTTTGTAATCCGTTAAGATGACGGTCCATTCGTTGCTGCTGAGCCTTTCGTCGCCGTAATCCGGCATGAGCTTTTCCAGCTGTTCCGCGCTCATCCTGTCGGAACCGACATATGTTATCCTGTCGCCTACCCTCACCGCGAGAAACGCGTCGTCTTCCTCAAGCTCTTCATTAAGCTTATCAAGATAACCGCGGTCCTGAAGCATGGCACTGTCTGTTTCGGCGGTCTTTTTTAATTCGTCGAATTCATCGTCGGTACGCTCCAAAAGCAGGCTGGCGCTGCTGTAGACGCTGTTTACGTCCTCTTCATCGAATCCGTAATGGCCGCGGCTGTGGGTCAGCGTGAAGGAGTATATGAACATAATGACGGCAACGGGTATGATAACAATAGCCGCAAACGCTATTACTATCCTGGTGCCGAATTTCATGGTTTTCTTGTGATTTCCGTTTTTATCCTTATTGCCCATATACTGCCTCTATTGCCGCAAACATGCCATCGCCCAAACACAAATGTAAGGATTTTCTCCGACTATAAGACTACCTCTTCCATCTCCTGCGCGCTTCCCGGAATTATAACCTCATCCGCCTTAAGCTCTTCGCGGAACCGCAGGCATGTGCGCTGGCATCCGCATATGAGAAGAAGCTTTTCGTATTTCTTTGACGGATCAAATGTCTCAAACACGATATCCGGATAACGTTTTTTCAGTTTTACGTATTCTGCCGTTCTGTCGTATGTCGGATTGCATCCGCCGCAAAATTTAACACCTATCATCATTTTCTCATCCCAAAAGTTATTCCAAACAAACCCAAAGTATAATATAACAAAAAAACAGGTTTTACTCAACCTGTTCACGATTTTATAACATTTCGTTCTTTCCTGATACAGCATTGCTACGTGCCTTGCACTCTCGCAATGCTTAAAAACATTCGTAATCCGCTCATTTTTCTATGAAAAATGGCTTCTTACTCATGTTTGTTCGGGTCACAAAGTCAAAAATCACGATACAAGCTTGCTTGTATCGTGATTTTGACCTTTTGACCCTATATCATTCATAAAGCGGATGCTTAGAGCAAAGCTCATTTACACCCTCTCTGATGTAATCAGCCTTGTTGTCGAAATCGGTGCATGCAAGATAGATAAACTCAGCTATCTTGTCCATGTCCGCCTCGACAAATCCTCTCGTCGTAACAGCCGGTGTTCCGATACGGATTCCGCTGGTAACAAATGTGCTCTGCGGATCGTTCGGGATGGCATTCTTGTTGACGGTGATATATACCTCATCAAGTTTCTTCTCAAGCTCTTTACCCGTTACGTTGAACTTGCGAAGATCAAGAAGTATAAGATGGTTGTCGCTTCCGCCCGTAACCATATCAAATCCTCTGTTTCTCAAGCCGTTTGCAAGAGCTTCGCAGTTGAGTCTGATCTGATGCTGATACTGCTTGAATTCCGGCTTAAGTGCCTCGCCGAAGCATACTGCCTTACCTGCGATAACATGCTCAAGAGGGCCACCCTGTGTTCCCGGGAATATTGCCTTATTTATCTGCTTTGCAAGCTCTTCCTTGCAAAGGATCATTCCGCCTCTCGGTCCGCGAAGTGTCTTATGAGTCGTTGTTGTAACGATATCACACCACGGAACCGGATCCGGATGCTCGCCTGCCGCAACAAGACCTGCAACGTGAGCCATATCCATCATAAGATATGCTCCCACCTCTTTTGCGATGTCGTGAAGCTTTTCGAAATCATATGCTCTCGGATATGCAGAAGCACCTGCAACGATCAGCTTCGGCTTATTCTTAAGTGCAAGATCACGGATGTTGTCGTAATCTATTCTTCCTGTCTCTTCATTCAATCCGTAAGGTATGAAATTGAAGTAATTTCCGGATATGTTAGCCATGGAGCCGTGTGTAAGATGGCCGCCTGCATCAAGGCTCATTCCGAGAACCGTATCACCCGGCTTTAAAAGTCCGTAATAAACGGCGATGTTCGCCTGCGCTCCGGAGTGAGGCTGTACATTTACATGCTCTGCTCCGAATAATTTTTTTGCTCTCTCGATGGCAATGCTCTCGACCTCATCTACAAACTGGCATCCGCCGTAATATCTCTTTCCCGGATATCCTTCTGCGTATTTGTTTGTAAGCACCGAACCCATAGCCGCCATAACTGCGGGGCTTACGATGTTCTCAGATGCGATAAGCTCGATATTTCTCTTCTGGCGGGCAAGCTCTCTGCCCATTGCCTCACCGACTTCGGAATCATATTTTGTTACAAAGCCGATAGAATCCATTAAATCACTGTACATTAGCGAACTCCTCCGTTTATATATTCAAAGAAAACAAACTCTCGTTTGAATTATACTGATTTATCAATATTTCCGCAATGTATTATTTGCCGGTCTTTGATGCAAAAACCCCGGCAAATTCGGGCAAAATCCAGTAAATCCAACGATATTGACATTATATGACAAACAGACCGCAGAATGCCTTTTTAAAAGCGCTCCACGGTCTGTTTGATCTAA
>CAYMAY010000003.1:36678-39072 GCA_964388555.1 uncultured Lachnospiraceae bacterium | reverse complement strand
ACAAACAGACCGCAGAATGCCTTTTTAAAAGCGCTCCACGGTCTGTTTGATCTAACTATCATTCAGGAGTTAATTATAAATTATCCTTTTGTTCGATTTAGAATACACCCTGTGCAAGCATTGCATTTACGACCTTCTCGAATCCTGCGATGTTTGCGCCTGCAACATAGTTGCCTTCCATACCGTATCTCTTTGCAGCATCATCTGCATTGTGTACGATATTGATCATGATGTCTTTGAGCTTCTTATCAACTTCTTCGAATGTCCAGCTGTATCTCTGGCTGTTCTGAGACATCTCAAGAGCCGATGTTGCAACACCACCTGCATTTGCAGCTTTTCCGGGCGCAAATATTACGCCGTTCTGCTGTAAATACTCTGTAGCTTCGATAGTAGTAGGCATGTTCGCACCTTCACATACTGCGATGCATCCGTTTGCAACAAGCTGTTTTGCATCATCAAGATGAAGCTCGTTCTGTGTTGCGCAAGGAAGTGCGATATCAGCCTTAACTGCCCAAACGCCTCTTCCCTCATGATACTCTGAGTTCGGACGATACTTCTTGTACTCTGTAAGACGAGCACGGTTAACCTCTTTGATCTCCTTAAGAGCTGCTACGTCGATGCCTTCCGGATCATATACCCATCCGTTAGAATCTGAACATGTAACAACCTTTGCGCCAAGCTGATGAGCCTTCTCTATAGCATATATTGCAACGTTTCCTGATCCTGATACGAGGCAGGTCTTTCCTTTGATATCCTTGCCGTTTATCTTAAGAAGCTCTTCTGTGAAGTAAAGAAGTCCGTATCCTGTAGCCTCTGTTCTTGCGAGAGAACCACCGAAGGAAAGTCCCTTACCTGTAAGTACTCCTTCATATGAAGACGTAAGCTTCTTGTACTGTCCGAACATGTATCCAATCTCACGTCCGCCTGTTCCTATATCACCGGCCGGAACATCGATATCCTGTCCGATGTATTTGTAAAGCTCTGACATGAATGCCTGGCAGAATGCCATAACTTCTCTGTCTGATTTTCCCTTAGGATCGAAATCAGAACCACCCTTTGCACCACCGATCGGAAGTCCTGTAAGGGAATTCTTGAAGATCTGCTCGAATCCAAGGAATTTAAGGATTCCATCGTATACCGAAGGATGAAGTCTGAGACCGCCCTTGTACGGTCCTATAGCATTGTTGAACTGGATACGATATCCTGTGTTGACCTGTGTCTGACCATTGTCATCAACCCATGCAACTCTGAACTTAAACTGTCTGTCGGGCTCCGTTAATCTCTCAAGGATAGCTTCTTTTCTGTAAAGCTCCTCGTTTGCTTCGATAACCGGTCTAAGAGATGTAAGAACCTCTTTTACTGCCTGATGGAATTCCGGCTCACCGGGGTTCTTCTCGATAACCTTCTCGATAACCTCGTCTACATATGACATTTTCATTTTCCTCCGCTATACAAAATTTTCTTTTTTCAAAATTTCGAGTGAATTATATCATCGGTGCACTGATTTTGCAAGTTTTTTTTGGAAACTTGCAAGATTCGTGAAATTCGCGATTTATGGCGTCCTTTTTATTTTTTCTTTTGATATTTTGTCCACTGTGCTATAATACTCATTAATGTTGAGGTCAAAAGGCCTTTCGGCCTCTCTGATACAGCATTCAATTCATTTTTTATTTCAAGGAGACCAAAATGGCTGAAGAAATCACAACAATGGACGAGCTTTCGGACGCAATAGACTCTTCGTTCGAAACCTTTAGAGACGCAGATGCCCCCAGCTGGGACAAGTGCAAAGAATACATGGAAAATAAAGACATCGTCACTGTTACCGTAGACGGTGTTCCCGCAAAAGGCGGCGTCGTAGCAACGCTTGAGGGCTTACGCGGATTCATTCCCGCTTCCCATCTTTCCCTTAAGCATATCGACGATCTTAACGAGTATCTCGGCAAGGAGCTTGAGGTTCGCGTTATAGAAGCCGACGAATCCAACAATCGCCTTATTCTCTCGGCACGCAGCGTACTTAAGGAAAAGGCAGACGGTGAAAAAGCTGCAAAGCTTGCCGCTCTTACCGCCGGAACTATCGTTGAAGGAACCGTTGAAACCATCAAACCCTATGGCGCATTTATTAAGATAGACGACGACATAACAGGTCTTGTTCACGTTTCCCAGATATCACATAAGCGTATATCAAGCCCGGCCGCAGTGCTTAAGGAAGGACAGTCCGTAAAGGCAAAAGTTCTTAATACAAACGACGGAAAGCTCAGCCTTTCCATAAAGGCTCTCGACGAAGACAGAGAGAAAAAGCACGAAGAAGAGATCAGGAATGTTAAGATTCCGGCATCCGAGGCGCTTACGCAGAATCTCGGTGATCTTCTTAAGAATATCAAGCTTTAAAACTTA
>CAYMAY010000003.1:27322-36578 GCA_964388555.1 uncultured Lachnospiraceae bacterium | reverse complement strand
CTATAAGCCGTAACGGCGTCGGCGAAATTATTCTGAACTCCATCTTCGCTGATAGATCCCAGGGCCGTAACAAGTATGTATCTCTGAGAATCATATTCTCCGAATGATACAAGACAATTTCCAGCCTCGTCTGTCGTTCCCGTCTTTCCTCCTAATATGACTGCACCGTTGTCCATCGTCGTGGTGGCAAGATGTGAAAATACCGTGCTGCCCACGATAAGGCCATCCGGATGTGCATCCGTCGCAGCGCATTGATGTGTCGCCGATGTTACAATCTCATAAAAGGTCGGATTCTGAAGCGCCGTGTTAAATATTACTGCCATATCCGCACACGTTGTATACTGATTATCATCATGAAGTCCCGTGGAATTTACGAAATGTGTTCCCGTAAGTCCCATCTCCGCGGCCTTTGCGTTCATCATGTCCGCAAATGCGGTCTCAGAGCCTGCCACTCTGTTTGCCAGGGTTATAACAGCATCTCCTCCCGACGGCAGCATAGCGCCATACAGAAGATCTCTTACGGTAACCCATTCTCCCTCCGCAAATCCGGCCATGGATGCGTGCTGATCAAGACAATATGCTATCGTGTCCGTACTTACTTGAACCTGTTCATCCAGATCCGGCAGATTTTCTATGGCTATAAGCACCGACATAACCTTCGTCATCGATGCAGGATATACAGCTTGCGTGGAATTCTTGTCAAGCACCATAGATCCGTCGGAAACGCGTTCCATATATCCGTATCCGCTCAGTATAACATCCGGAGATATAAGCGTTACCGGCTTCAACGGCTCCGGTGTTACTTCCTGTGCAGGGGCGACCTCGTCTGAATTCTCGCCTGTTTCCGACGACTGCGAATCGCTGACAATTGATATCGATTCCCTTGCCGGACTATCCGAATTCCGGGTTGTTATCTTAACAGCCAGAGCTGCTATCGCAGCAACAAGTGCTATGCACACCACGACTAACACGATAAGTGTTTTATTGCGCCGTGTATTTTTTCTTTTCTTGTTTTTCACTTTCTATAATCCTCCCTCCGCATATAGCGGATGTTTTCATGTCACTCAGAGGCGATTATATCAAAAACCACTTATGCTTTCAACTTATGGGCGTTTACTTGCATTAAAATATTCGATGGTTTATAATGTCGGTTTAGTAGTCGGACGCATTTTATCCAGTTTTTTCTTAATATATATTAGGAAAAACTTCCGATCCCAAAGGAGTTAGCATGACAAAATTCTTTAAAATACTGATGAATATAATATTGATTCTGTTTATCGCTGCGCTCTGTGCCGTCTTTATTCCGCCTTTCTTCGGAATATCCGTCAATGCAGCATCGCCAAACACCGAAACAAACATGAGCATCGGCACGGTTGCATACGGCGTAAAAGAATCGCTGAGCGACATAAGCGCGGGTAACAGCATAGTCATATCCGATTCAGATTCTGTATACCTCTACGAAGTAGCTGATGTAAATGCAGACAACGGCGAGCTTACCGTACGCGAATCATCCGATTCCGACACAAAGGTTATCGAGCTTCGCAGGACTGCCTCAAGAGCTGTCATAGTTGTCCCGTTCATCGGATACATACTTATCGCGCTTCAGAGCTTCGAAGGTCTTATAATATTTGCCCTTGCAGCGGCGCTTATAATTATTCTCTTTGCAATATCAAGAGTAGTCGCAAAAAGCAGCCGTAGTGAGAATGATGGTGAAGATTCCGACAAAGAAGAAGACGACTTCGGCTACTTCAAAGAGCTTGCCGCAAGTACAGACAGACCAAGCAGTCTGGATACTCTTTCGGCAGCACCTGTACCGCCCTCTCAGGACGAACCGGTTGACAATACCGTTCCGACCGACACCGTAGCCCTCGATGAGGAAATCGAAGATTTGTTCGAACTCATAGTTGAGCGTTCTGACGATAATGACGAGCCGGCTGATGAAGTTTCTGATAAAACCATAAACTTAAGCCAGTCCCTCACTAAAGACGAAGAGCCGGCAGCAACAGAAACATCCGAATTTTCATCTATCGAAGGAGCTCTCGAGCAGGCTCTTACCGCAAACCAGGATAAAGAGACCCCGGAAGACAAAGTTCCGGATACTACTCCTGACGCTGTTCGGAATACCGTTTCAGATGTTGTACCGGACGCTGTTCCTGACGCTGATCAGGGCGATGCCTGCGAAAGTTCTTCGGAAATAGAATTGGCTATACCGTCGCACACGCTTGATGAGCTTCTTCAGGAGGCGTATGCAAAAGGCGAGGATCCGCATGTCAGGAAAGATCCTTCAACAGGTATCACTCTTGTAGATTATTCAAGCTGTCTGTAATAAATTTATATATTCTCATCAAAAATGCTGCCGTATCCACCGGCAGCATTTCTTATGTTTCTGTTTTTTATTCACCTTTATATTCCGGATCACGCTTCTCGAGAAACGCCGACACGCCTTCCTTGAAATCCGCATGCCTCGCCATATATCTCGTGTACGTCACCTCAAGCTCGTTTTTCCTGTGCATCTGGAAATCTTCCTGCTCATTCATACAAGCCTTAAGATATCTTAAAACAAGCGGGCCTCTCTTGCATATCTCGCGTGCCTTGTTCATCGCCGCCGGCATAAGCTCATCTAAAGTGTCGACAACCATTGTGACGCCGCCGTATTTATCGTGAAGCTCCTCCGCCGTTATAAAAGTTCCGCAGTAGCACATATCTCTTTGTATCTGCGGCGGTATAATCCTCGCCAGATGTCCGCTTCCGCCGACAACGCTAAGTTTTGCTTCAGGCGCTCCGAACAACGTTCCTTTTACCGCTATTGAAATATCAGCTCCCGCCGGATAGCAAAGACCTCCGCCGAGACAATGACCGTGAACAGCACATATGAGCGGAACCCTCAGATCATAAAGTGCCTGTGCACCATCGTAATATACTTCCTGCACGTTTGTAACATCTTTATCCAGAATGCTCTGATAAAATCTTTTAATGTCGACGCCCACACAGAACGTCTTCTGATCGGAATTCATGATGCAAACCCAGATATCATCATCATGATTTATGTAATCACAGATCATGAGTATTTCTTCCTGGACCTGCCCGCTGGCCGCGTTAACAGGCGGATTGTGCAGCGTCATTATTCCGATATGATCCTCTACCCTCAGCAAGACCTTTTCCAATACATGATCGCCTATTTTTTCAACATTTCTTATTCCCATTGTCAGCGCCCTTCCGATCTGCAATACAACCTTTATTCTCTGTTTTCGCGTTCTACATATTCCTTATGTTTTCCGACATATTTATATGCGGGACGTATTATCTTTCCGGCATTAACAAGCTCTTCTATCCTGTGTGCCGACCATCCGCTGATTCTGGATATGGCAAATATAGGAGTAAAGAGTTCTTTCGGCAATCCCAGCATTGTATAAACGAATCCGCTGTAGAAATCCACGTTCGCACACATGGGCTTGTGGAGTCTTCTGCTGTCCATTACAAGCTCCTTGCTCAGGTTCTCCACACGCTCATAGAAATCAAATTCTTCCTCACGGCCCTGCTCTACAGAAAGCTGTCTGCCGAATTCCTTAAGTATTACGGCTCTCGGATCGGAAAGCGAATATACGGCATGACCTATTCCGTATATAAGACCCGCCTTGTCGAAGGTCTCTTTTTTAAGTATCTTAACGAGATAGTCCTTTATGGCTCCGTCGTCCTTCATATTCGGTATGTTGGCCTTGATATTGTCAAACATATCCTGAACCTTAAGGTTTGCGCCGCCGTGTCTGAAGCCCTTCAGCGAGCCGAGAGACGCCGATACAGTCGAGTATGTGTCCGTTCCCGAAGAAGATACAACATGCGTTGTAAACGTAGAATTGTTTCCGCCGCCGTGATCAGCATGTAAAACAAGCGCAACGTCCAGAACCTTTGCCTCCAGCTCCGTATACTTTCCGTTCTTATGAAGCATCTGAAGCAGATTCTCCGAAAGCGAAAGCTCCGGCCTCGGATTTCTTATGTACAGGTTATCACCCTTATGGTAATGCCTGTAAGTCCTGTAGCTGTATACGGATATCAAAGGCATTTTTGATATTATTCCAAGACACTGCCTAAGAACATTGTTCACGCTTATATCCTCGGCGTTATCATCATACGCATAAAGCGTAAGCACGCATTTCTGGAGCGAATTCATAAGGTTAAGGCTTGGCGCACGCATTATGACATCTCGCGTAAATTCCTCCGGAAGATCCCTGAAGCTTTCAAGAAGCTCGATAAAATTATCCAGCTCCGACTGATTCGGCAGTTTTCCGAAAAGAAGAAGGAATATGATCTCCTCAAATCCGAAACGTCTGTCCTCAAAGCCCTTTATAAGATCATTGACATCATAGCCCTGATAATAAAGCTTTCCTTCTACCGGGATTATGTGGCCTTTGTCGTCGGCGGTTGTCCCGACAACATCAGATATTTCCGTAAGACCGGTCAGGACTCCCTTTCCCGCAGAATCACGCAGACCCTGCTTTACATCATACTCCGCATAAAGTTTTCTATCTATCTTTCCGGACATCCGGCTGAATTCTACGAGCTTATTTATTTCATTTTCTCTGACATTCTGTTCCATTTCGACCTCCTCGCATCTGCAGCGTACTCTCGATGTTTTCTAAACAAACTCTTACAAGAGCACACTTATATAGTATTATCATTCATACCAGGAAATTGCAAGTTATAATTTTAAAAATTCATTTTTGTAGTGCAGCAATTTTAAGTCATCCCGACTAAAGTTCCTCGCATAAATTATAAAAAAAAAGCCGGAAATCAGACTCGAACTGACGACCCCTTCATTACGAGTGAAGTGCACTACCAACTGTGCTATTCCGGCTTATTGCATTTATATGAACCGCATCACCCGGCGCATAAGCACCAAACATACGACCATATCTGTATTGAGTTTTCGAACCGTTTGCTATTATACATTATTTAACCATGCAACGCAAGCAAAAAATGATGTCGATGCAGCCCCCGATACCAGACCCTGCCGGACATCCAGACTCCCCGATGTCAGGCATAGCAAAGGCGAAGCACAATCTCTGCTCCGCCTTTGTCACGTACATTAAAAGCTTCATTAATTATACTTGTAGAATCCTTCTCCGGTCTTGCGTCCAAGCTTTCCTCCGCGAACCATCTTACGAAGAAGCGGATGCGGACGGTACTTCGGATCTTCAAACTCATGATGAAGTACTTCCATTATGGCAAGGCAGACATCAAGTCCTACCAGGTCTCCCGTTGCAAGCGGTCCCATTGGATGGTTTGCGCCAAGCTTCATGGCAGTGTCGATATGCTCTACGGAAGCAACGCCGTCTGCGTAAATTCCGATTGCTTCGTTGATCATCGGGATAAGTATTCTGTTTACAACGAATCCTGCATTTTCGTTTACTCTTACCGGTGTCTTGCCAATCTCCTCAGAGATTTTCTCTATCCTTATGGCAACCTCCTCCGGAGTATTAAGACCGGATATTATCTCTACCAGCTTCATAACAGGTGCCGGATTAAAGAAATGCATTCCTATAAGCGGATGCTCCAGGCCCTGTGCTATTTCCGTTATGGAAAGCGAGGATGTGTTCGTTGCAAAAATGCATTCGGGCTTGCATATTTTGTCAAGGTCGGAGAATGTCTGTTTTTTAATTGCAACATCCTCGATGGCTGCTTCAACTATAAGGTCACAGTCTGTGCATATGTCCTTAACTCCTGTTGTTATGTTGCCAATGATCCTCGCAACATCAGCATCGGTCATTTTTCCTCTGCTTACAAGCTTGTTAAGGGTGGTCTCGATCTTCTTCTTTCCGTTCGCTGCGAATTCTTCGTTTATATCGCAGAGATACACCTCATAGCCTTCGGTCTGGGCAAAAGTCTGCGCTATTCCGGAACCCATCGTTCCCGCTCCTATAATCCCAATCTTCATCACTAGTTCCTCCTTAAAAAATAAATAAGCAAAAAATAAATAAGCAAAAAATTAACAATACCCTAAAACCAGCAAATGCCGTACTCCGATATGGAGACGGCATTTGTACTAAAATTATTCTTCTACACGTGTTTAGTTTATGATTTTAAATTATTTTTGTCAATGCGAAATTGCCTTCATATTGTCCAATTTATGGACTTGAAAACAAAATATATAAATTGTATACTATATATATCTTTTTTATATACTGTTGCTCGTGCAAACAAAAACACCCTTGAGTGTTCAAGGATGTGCATTTGATTTTCAAGCTGAAGACTACGGACAGCGGGCAACGCTTCCTGGCCACCCGCGGTAGACCGAAGTCTAAATGGCCTTCAAAATCAAGGTGATACATATATCGGCAAATGCCAACCTGTTAAGCCGGCACAAGCCATCAATATATGTACAAAAGGTAAAAGTTAGGGTAAGGTTATGTTTTATGTTGCTATTATATTTAAATAGTTCTCTATTGTAAAATCTATAGTTTATATAGATAATATATCTTTTTGATATGTTTCTGTTTTGTCGTATATTTATTTTTTATGTGGTGATATATGTTTTTAAACACTACAGAAACACAAAACACGCAGTATGCTGTATCAGAGTTAAAAAGGAGGCAGCGAAGCAGCTTTATGAACATAAATTATGAGTATTACAGGGTTTTTTATTACGCCGCAAAGTACAAGAGCTTTACAAAGGCGGCAAACGTGCTTTTTCAGAATCAGCCGAACATCACCCGAATAATAAACAAGCTTGAGGACGCATTCGGCTGCAAGCTGTTTTTAAGGACTCATAAAGGCGTTACACTTACACCGGAAGGTCAGCAGCTGTATGCCAGAGTCGAAGTGGCCCACAAACTCTTCCAGAAGGCGGAAAATGAGATAATGAGCCAGTCAAACCTCGAATTCGGAAGCGTTACAATAGGCGCAAACGAAACAGCCATCGCCGTTCTTCTGCTGGAACGCCTCAGGGAGTTCAGAAAAATATATCCTAATATAAGGATCAATATAACAGACCAGTCCACACCACAGGTTATTGATTCCCTGGATAGAGGCGTTGTGGATTTTGTTGTAGCGACCACTCCTGCAACCATTACAAAAAACATGACTCTCACAAAGCTCATTCCCATAGAGAACGTGCTTATCGGCGGTCCCGCGTTTAAGCAGCTCGCCTCCAAGCGTCAGCATCTTTCGGAGCTTACACAGTATCCTCTCGTAATGCTGGAACGTCACACTATGTCATACGCATTCTATAATCAGTTTTTCCTTAACAACGGAATGTCCATGCACGTCGACACGGAGACGACAACCATAAACCAGGTTCTTCCTATGGTAAAATACGATCTGGGAATAGGCTTCCTGCCGGAGCCCTTCGTAAGACAGGCTGTTCAAAAGGGCGAGGTTTTCGAAATACCGCTTTACGAGGACATCCCCACACGAGACATTGTGCTTATTCAGGACACTCGCAAGCCCGAAAGCACAGCGTCGCATGCGCTTATCAACGATCTGATGGCATATGTTCCTCAATCGGAAGCAAATAAAGAGTCATGATTTCGGAGGAATAACATTGGAAAGCATTTTTAAAGAGCTTGGTGAATTTTTAAAGAAAAATCACCTGACCATAGCCACATCAGAATCCCTTACAGGCGGTATGCTCGCTTCATCCATCGTGGATATTCCGGGGGCATCTGCGTATTTTAAAGAAGGCTTCGTCACATACTGCAACGAGGCAAAGGCAAGGGTGCTGGGCGTCAAATCGGAAACCCTGGAGGAATTCGGTGCCATCTCTTCCGAGACTGCATACGAAATGGCACAGGGAACGGCCAAGCTTTCCGGATGCGGCGTCGCGATATCAACCACAGGGAACGCCGGTCCCGACTGCGACGAAGACAAGCCCGCCGGGCTGGTATATATAGGAATATTTATAAACGGAAATATATCGGTATTTGATTTTCGCTTTAACGGCACGCGGGAAAACGTAAGAAGGCAAGCCGCGAGCGCAGCAGCAGCAAAGTGTCTTGAACTGTTAAAAGAAGCATATGCCTAAAATGGCTAAGCTATGCTTATTTTTAATTGTAAATTCTTCTAAAATTTGCTAATATGCGTTGGAGATAAATACTAAAATTTAAAAGGACACAACACATATGAAAAAATTCATGGCACTGGTAATGGCGGGAGTAACGCTGCTGGGAGTCACCGGATGCGGGACGCAAAACGGTAAGGATGCAAATGATGTCTCGTCTGCCTCCGGTATCTCCGCAGAAAGCACTGATAATTCCGCTTCTAACAAGAGTTCCGATACGACACCTTCGAGTGACACATCGACAACATCAGATTCAAGCACAGAAAGTGATACCGAAGAAATGAGCAATTCAGATATACCATTTGAAACGGCAACCGTTTCCATAAGCGAAACAGAGATGGACTATCTCAAGTTCGGAACAGGCGATAAGACTTTCGTCATCATTCCCGGACTTTCAATCCATTCCGTGCTTGGCTCGGCCCAGGCCATCGCGAATGCGTACGCCGCATTTACGGATGAATATACCGTTTATCTTTTCGACAGACCGAAAGACATTCCCGAGGATTGCACCATAAGAGACCTGGCAGACGACACGGCAGCTGCCATGCAATCCCTTTCTATAGAAGGTGCTGATGTGTTTGGTGCATCTATGGGCGGCATGACGGCTCAATACATTGCCATCGATCACCCGGAGCTTGTAAATAAAATGGTCTTAGGCTCTACCCTCGCAAGACCAAACGCAACCTCCGAAAACATCATGAAAGAATGGATATCTCTTGCCGAAGCCAAGGACGAAAATGCTCTTCTTGCAAGCTTCGCCGATAATATTTACTCAGAGGCAACCCTCGAAGCCTACCGTGACACTATCATTTCGTCAAACGAAGGTATCTCCGACGAGGAGTACGAAAGATTTATCACTCTGGCAAATGCATGCCTGTCATTCGATTGCTATGATGAGCTTTCTTCTATCAAATGCCCCATTCTTGTGATCGGTTCAAAGGGCGACAAGGTTTTAACAGCGGAAGGTTCAACAGAAATCGCCGACGCACTGGGCTGCGAGATTTATCTTTATGATGAGAATTACGGTCATGGTGTCTATGACGAAGCTCCTGATTATGTTCAGCGATGTCTGGATTTCTTTGCAGAGTAAATCCACATATTTTTCCACCACAGCAAAGAGACTGTCGCATTAAATGCATAATAATGAATACTCTGTAAGAAACATCCACAGCGTCGGTACTTCCCGACTGCAGGCTTTAGGCT
>CAYMAY010000003.1:16818-27222 GCA_964388555.1 uncultured Lachnospiraceae bacterium | reverse complement strand
TAAGTGCGAACGGTTTCTGGAAGAGTGTTCATTGAGATGCATAATGCGACAGTCCCTTTTTACTTTATTACGCGCACGCTTCTTTTATGATGTCTACCGCTTTTGCAAGCAACTCATCAGGAATGTTAAGCGCCGGCAGGAGTCTTACCTTATCCTTTGCCGTAAGGCAGAGTACTCCGTTTTCCATGCATTTCTTTACAACTTCCGATGCGGGCTTAACCGTCTTGATTCCTATCATAAGACCGATGCCGCTTACGCCCTCAACGCCGGCTGCGCCTTTAAGGGAATCGAATACGTACTTGCTCTTTTTATTTACATTTTCAAGGAACTTGTCGTCTATTCTTTCGACTACGCTTATTGCTCCCGCACAGCAAACAGGATTTCCGCCGAATGTCGAACCGTGGTCACCCGGTGTAAATACATCCTGAAGCTTTTCTCCCAACAGGCACGCGCCAAGAGGCAGTCCGCCGCCGATGCCCTTTGCCGTAGAAACCACATCCGGCTGAACACCGTAATTCATGTATGCGAAATATTTTCCGGTTCTGCCGTTTCCTGTCTGAACCTCGTCAACCATAAAGACGATGTCCTCGTTCTTGCAGAACTCTGCTATTCCGCAGACGAAATCCTTATCCATAACATTGACTCCGCCTTCGCCCTGTATGCACTCTATAAGGATTCCGGCAGCCTTGGTTTCTGCCGCAAGCTTCTTAAGGCCTTCCAGATCTCCCGGCTCGGCGTAGGCAAATCCAGGTGTCAGCGGCTGAAACAGCTCATGATAATGATCCTGACCCGTTGCCGCAAGTGTCGTAAGTGTTCTTCCGTGGAAGCTGTTCTTAAGTGTGATTATGGTAGAATACTCTGCGCCTTTTTTCTGTGCAGCGTATTTTCTTGCCGCCTTGATGGAACACTCGTTAGCCTCGGCTCCCGAATTTCCGTAGAATACCTTCTTCATTCCCGTTTTATCGCAGAGCAGTTTCGCAAGCTTTGCGCAGGGATCTGTATAATAAAGGTTGGAAGTATGCTGAACTTTCCCCAGCTGGCTTATAACGGCATCTTTCCACTCGTCGTCCGCTATACCGAAGGCCGTAACGCCTATTCCGGATCCCAAATCTATATACTCCTTGCCGTTCACGTCTTTTAATACAGAACCTTTTCCGCTTTCTATATCAACGGGAAAACGCGCATATGTATTCGCAATATATTGTTTATCTATCTCTTCAAGCTTTGTCATTTTTCTCTCCTTTTACAAGTGTGCCGACACCTTCGTCCGTAAGCAGCTCCATTATAATGGCGTGCGGAACCATTCCGTTTATGATAACAACCTTTCTCGTTCCGGCCTCGATAGCCTTTATGCAGCAATCCACCTTGGGGATCATTCCTCCCGAGATAATGCCTTTTTCCTTAAGGCTCTTTGCCTCTGCAATGGTAATATCCGTTATAAGCGATGACGGATCCGAGCTATCCTCTAATATACCATCAACATTTGTCATAAGGATAAGTCTCTTTGCCTTTAACGCTCCGGCTATGTATGCAGCCGCCGTATCGCCGTTTATATTATATGCATTTCCCTGCTGGTCGCAGCCTATAGTAGATACAACGGGGATATATCCCTTTTCCAGCAGATCCTTAACGGGATCGATGTTTATGTTGGTGATCTCACCTACATATCCAAGCTTTTCGTCCTTGATCTTAGCCTCTATGAGTCTGCCGTCCATTCCGGAGATACCCATTGCCTTACCGCCCTGAGCTTCCAGCATGTTTACAAGATTCTTATTTACCTTTCCGGCAAGAACCATCTGGGCGATGTCCATTGTCTCTTTATCGGTAACGCGAAGTCCGTCTATAAACTGCGGCTCCTTGCCGAACTGCTCCATTGCCTTTGATATCTCCGGACCGCCGCCGTGTACCAGAACAACACGGACGCCTATGAGCCAGAGCAGAACGATATCTCGCATCATTCTCTGCTTTGATTCCTCGCTGTCCATAGCATTACCGCCGTATTTTATAACGACAGTCTTTCCGACATATCTTTTTATATAAGGAAGCGCCTGTATAAGCACCTCCGCCCTTAACGGATTCGTCAATTCATCATTATGTATCTTCATATTAATAATACCTCATTCTCCAAATATCATCGTTTGATCACTCCGGCAACGTCCGAATTGCTGCCGTTCACACCATTCTGCACCAGATATCAGGTTCTGTAGTCGCCGTTTATCTTTACGTAATCATACGTGAGATCGCAGCCCCAGGCCTTGGCTTCCTGATCACCGCTGTTCAGCTCAACAAGAATATCAATCTCGTCCTCAAGCAGTATTTCCTTTGCCTTTTCCTCTGAGAAATCCACTCCGGCACCGTTCTTGCAGACCTCGATGATTCCCTTTGATGACTTAAACGCCACGTCTATCTTATTTACATCAACATCCACGCCGGAATATCCTATGGCGCAGAGAACACGTCCCCAGTTTGCGTCGGAGCCGAACATCGCCGCCTTAACAAGAGATGAACAGATAACGCTCTTTGCGATGATCTTTGCCTTCTTAAGATCGTCAGCGCCTGTTACGTAACACTCGAGAAGCTTTGTTGCGCCCTCTCCGTCGGCTGCTATCTTTCTGCAAAGCGTCATGTTGAGAGTATTGAGAGCCTTCATAAACTCTGCGAAATCCGCATCCTCTTCAGTAATCTCCTTGTTTCCCGCAAGTCCGTTTGCAAGTACGACTACCATGTCGTTTGTAGATGTGTCTCCGTCCACGCTTACCATGTTAAACGTGTTGGCGATATCGCTGCTGAGAGCTTTTCTCAACATATCCGCAGATATGGCCGCATCTGTCGTGATGAACACCAGCATCGTTGCCATATTCGGATGGATCATTCCGCTGCCCTTTGCCATGCCGCCCATATGGCAGGTCTTTCCGCCGAGCTCAAATTCAACGGCAACCTGTTTTTTCACCTGGTCCGTCGTAAGGATAGCCTCTGCGGCATCCTCCGCACCGTCATACGAAATAACACCCTTTAATTCGTTTATGCCCTTTTTTATTGGCGTAAGATCAAGTCTCTGTCCTATAACGCCGGTGGATGCAACAACTATATCATCCTTCGCTAAACCGAGGGCATCTGCCGTAAGAGCGCTCATCTTTTCGGCTATTTCGATACCGTCCGCGTTGCATGTATTGGCATTTCCGCTGTTGCATATGATCGCCTGCGCATATCCGTCGGATATATGTTTCTTTGTAACGTCAAGGGGTGCTCCCTTTACGAGGTTTGTCGTATAAACTGCCGCCGCAGTCGCCCTTACATCGCTTACCACAAGGGCGATATCCTTTTTCACGTGATTCTGGCGTATGCCGCAATGAACTCCTGCTGCCTTGTATCCCTTTGCGGCACATACGCCGCCTGAAATTATCTTCATATCTTATCTCCAATTTAATTTTTTTCTCTGCTGCCGCATTAAATCATTTTGCGCTTTTCTCATGAGCTCCATTGCTGTCCGCTCACACCCTGTCACACTATCAATCCGCAGCTCTCATCTGTTCCTAATATTATGTTCATATTCTGAATGGCAGAACCCGACGCGCCTTTTCCAAGGTTATCGAATCTGGCCGTGAGCAGAACTCTTTCTTCGTTTCCGCTTACGCTTATCTGCATATCGTCCCGGCCCGAGAATGCCGCCGCCGATAAGAATCCGCCTTCGTCTGCGTTTTCATCGAAATGGACAAGCTTCTTTCCGCCGTAAAACGCGCTGTAGATATTCTTTATATCTTCAATGCCGCCCCTCATGTCCTTTTTGAACAGTGAAACCGTTACTTCCATTCCGCTGTAGAAATCCGCCACGATGGGACAGAACACCGGTGCCGTCTCAAGTCCCGCAACATGCACCATTTCCTTTAAATGCTTATGCTGCTGTGTTATACCGTATTGTCTTGGTGCGTCAAGCAGCTTGTTTCTTTCAGTTGATTCGTAGTCGGCTATCATCTTTTTTCCGCCGCCGCTGTAGCCCGTAATTGAAAAGCATGTTAATGCAGTGTCTTTTTTTATAAAGCCCTCTTTCACCAGCGGTGTAACCAGGGCAACGAATCCGCTTGCATGACATCCCGGATTTGCCACTCTCTTAGATGAAGCGATTTTCTCAGCTCCCGTGATTTCCGGGAATCCATAGACCCAACCGCTGTCTGTTCTGTGAGCCGTCGAGGTATCTATAACCGCCGCCTTTACTCCGTCGAGCAATCCTGCAGCCTCTATCGCCGCCGCATCCGGCAAACAAAAGAATATCACATCCGCGCTTTTATAAGCTTCGCGCTTCGCATCATTGTCTTTTCTCAGCTCATCCGGCAGCTTTATAATTTCCGTATCTTTTCTTTCGGAAAGTCTGTCGTAAATCTTAAGCCCTGTAGTTCCTGAGCTTCCATCTATAAATATCTTAGCCATTGTCTTTACCCCAAAAAATTTGCTATGCGGTTCATTATAGCCTTTATAATTGCTAATATCAAGCGTAAATTTGAATAATATTCGAGTTTATTAGGCTTTTATGCTGTGCTTAATGCATATTATTCATTTTTTATTGTATTTATACATTTTTAAGCATTCTCGGGATCACATCTTCTGTCCGTTTTTTCCCACTCATGCTTCGTTCCGATAATGACTCGCAAGCTTTTTTCGATTCCGGAACCAAAATTTTTTCAAAATTTTTTTCTTTATTTTTAAATTTACGGTTGCATTTTTTGTTTTTCGATAGTATAATAAACATCGTTCTTTGTGAGCGCCCTTAGCTCAGTTGGTAGAGCAGTAGACTCTTAATCTATTTGTCCAGGGTTCGAGTCCCTGAGGGCGCACGATTTTAAAACCGACATCACGTCGGTTTTTTTGTTGTATAAACACGATTTTCACATGACGGCCTATTACGCAAGATGCACCACCCGATTCGGATGATGCATCTTAGTTTATCTTTTTCAGTTTGATTGCCGTCACTTCACATGATTAAGTCCCTTTGCATATGCAGTGAGGAGCTGTTTATCATCATGCTTAAGATTTGAATAAAGCTCCAGTATCTCGCTCTGGCTCTTCGTAAGATTCGCATTTTCGGGATTGTCCGCAAAAAAATCCGAAAGCGAAATTCCCATGCCGTCGCATATTTTCTGAAGTGTCGGTATAGTCGGTATATTCGACCTGTGGATCATATTGTTTAAAGTTGAATACGGTATGTTTGTTACCGCCGCCAGCTTATAATATGTCCATCCTCTTTCCTCACAAAGCTCTTTTATGTGTCCTATAACATCCTTATCGCGCATAATCCTCTCCCATTCGTACTTTCACTGTTCAACCATGAAACACGCTCCTGCGTCAGCACATCTATAAAAATATTCGGCCGCCGTTTGAGCAGTAATCCGTTTTCTTTTGCGACTGATTATACGCCCTTTTCAATTTCTTTACAACGTGAAAATGGCTTGTTATAATTCCTGTTTCGCGTTATAATGACCGCGTAACAAAGGGCGGCGCATTACACCGCCATGCTCTTATGAGTTTTTTAATTAATTTGGTAAAACGGGAGATTTCCTAATGAGTAAGAACATACATACCGAATCCGTCGATTTACTGTTTGACGCCGTTCTGAGTCTTAAAACAAAAGAAGAATGCTACTCATTTTTTGAGGACGTATGTACGGTAAACGAGATCATCTCCCTTTCCCAGCGCATTGCCGTTGCAAAAATGCTGCGTGAGGGATATACCTATCTTGAAATTTCAGAAAAAACGGGAGCGTCTACAGCCACTGTAAGTCGTGTAAACCGTTCGCTTATATATGGAAGCGACGGCTACGAAATCGTTTTCAACAGACTGAAGGGCGCCGAGAAATAATCGTACGAAAGCGTGAATTTATGTATCAGGTAGATTTTAATAAACCCGTTAACATTCATTTTATCGGTATCGGCGGTATAAGCATGAGCGGTCTGGCAGAGATACTGCTTGACAGAGACTTTACCATATCCGGATCGGACCGAGCCAGAACAGACCTTACAGCGCATCTTGAAAATAAGGGAGCGCTCATTTTTTACGGTCAAAAAGCCGAAAACATACCCGAAAACTGCGACGTGGTAGTTTACACGGCAGCAATTCATCCCGATAATCCTGAGTTTGAGGCTGCTGTTAACAGAAAGCTTCCTCTCCTCACGAGAGCCGAGCTTTTAGGCGAACTTATGAATAACTACAAATATTCAATAGCTGTTTCGGGCACTCATGGCAAGACCACCACGACATCCATGATCTCTCACGTGCTGATGGCTGCATCCGACGACCCGACCATATCGGTAGGCGGAATACTTCCTGCCATAAACGGCAACATCCGCATAGGCGCTTCGCAGTATTTCCTTACCGAGGCCTGCGAATACACAAACAGCTTCTTAAGTCTGCGTCCTTATGTGGGAATAATCTTAAACGTTGAGCCCGATCATCTTGATTTCTTTAAAAATATAGAAAACATCCGTGCGTCCTTTAAGAAATTCGCAAATCTTATTTCCGCAAACGGCGCGCTTGTAATAAATGCTGATATCGACCATGTTGAAGACATTTGCGATGGTCTTAAGTGCAAAGTGTACACCTACTCCATCAAAAACAGCGCGGATTACACCGCCACGGATATCAAATTCGATGAATACGCGCATCCCTCGTTTACCGCATTATATAAAGGAAACGAGATAGGACGTTTTTCGTTAAAGGTTCCGGGTGAGCATAATATCTCAAATGCCCTTGCGTGCATAGCGGCTTCGCAGGTTTTCGGAATAGACTATGAGCATATTTCATCCGGTCTGTCATCATTTACGGGCACAGACCGCCGTTTCCAGGTAAAGGGCAAGATCAACGGTGCTACCCTTATCGATGACTATGCCCATCATCCGACGGAGATCAGGGCAACACTTACGGCCGCAAAGAATTATCCTCACAAGAAGATCATTTGCATATTCCAGCCCCACACATATTCGCGAACCGTTGCTTTTCTGGACGAATTTGCCAAGGCTCTTTGCCTTGCCGACGAGGTCATTCTCGCAGATATCTATTCCGCAAGAGAGCAGAACACCTTTGGTGTATCCTCCGGTGATATCGCGTCAAGAATATGCGCACTGGGAACGCCCAGTGAATTCATTCCGACATTCGACGAAATCGAAAAGACAGTTCTTCCAAAGCTGGAAGAGGGCGATGTGCTTATAACTATGGGAGCCGGTGATGTCTATAAGATAGGCGATCATCTGCTTGAGGAGACTCAAAATGTTTGATATCGGATTGGACAATGCGCCGCAGTACACGGCGATTCCCGATTCATTTGTAACGAAATATCTTCCGGACGCACCGGGGGACTATGTAAAAGTTTATATATACGTCTATATGCTCGCCGCAAAGAACAATCAGCCGTCTTCTATCGACGCGCTGAGTTCTATGCTTTTTACGACCAATGAGCAAATAATATCGGCTCTCGAATATTGGGAGGATAAGCAGCTCCTGAGCCTGTATTATACCGATTGCAAGCTTACCGGGATAAAACTTTCTCCGGAGGGCGGCGGAAATAACGCTTCGGAATGCCGTGTAAGCCGTTCCCAGTCGAAGGCGCTTTTAAACGACAACGACGACGCCAAAACCCTTTGCTTTGTAGCAGAGCGTTACATCGGTCGTCCGCTTAAGCCAAACGAGATCGAGACGCTTTTGTATTTCCTGATCGATCTTAAATTTCCGCTGGAGCTTTGCGATTATCTGGTGGAATATTGCGTTTCAAGAGGCTACAAAAGCATACGTTACATCGAAAGTGTCGGACTGGACTGGCACAAGAGAGGTATCAAAACCGTCGAGGATGCCCGCGCCAGATCATCAGGATTCTCCAAACGTCATTTTGATGTTCTTAAGGCATTTGGAATAAGAGGGCGCAATCCCATAGACAAGGAAATAGAATACATAGATAAGTGGTTCGATGAATTCGGATTTTCATTCGACATAATAAAAGAGGCCTGCGGGATGACGGTTATGAGCCCCGGCAACAAAGGATTTCAATATGCCGACGGAATATTATCCCACTGGCATGATTCCGGCGTAAAGACTCTGGGAGAGGCACGAAAGATCACTCAGGAATTCAAGAGTAAAAAGTCCTCTTCAGCAAAAAGCGAGAATAAACGCACCAACAAATTCATTAATTTCAAACAGCGCGATAACGATCTGGACGCAGTCGCGCGCAAGCTGAACGAGCAACTTATTCAGAAAATGGAGAATAACGATGGCGCTGACTAATTCACAATACGATGCCGTTATGCGCGAATTTGAGAGCAGACGCCTAAAACACGAACGTGATTTCAGGAAAGCGCTGGACAATGCATACGAAAGATTTCCGCGGCTTAAGGAAATAGACGACGAAATATCCTCTCTCAGCATAAAAAAGGCACAAATAACCTTAGGAGTAAAATCCGGAGATGATTTCGACCTGAACGCCTGCATAGATGACCTTTCATCCGAGAAGAAAGTTCTCCTTGAGGTTGCGGGCTTTGCCGGCGGGATTGCCTCGCCGAGGTACGATTGTCCCATATGCCATGATACCGGCGTTGCAAACGGCAGAAAATGCACCTGTTTCAAACAGGCCGAGATACGGCTCCTATATGAGCAGTCCCGGCTTAAAGACATTTTAAAAGATGAGAATTTCGAAAAATTTGATCTGTCCCTCTATTCGGACAAACCGGTAAGCAAAGACAATAAACTTTCGCCCCGGGATTACGCAAAGCGGGCATACGACTTCGCCAGAAGCTTTGTTGAAACTTTTGAATATAATAAGGGAAATATATGCCTTATAGGACAGACCGGCGTAGGAAAAACGTTTATATCCAACTGCATAGCGAAAGCCCTTCTGGACAATAGCGTAAACGTGCTTTACCTTACTGCCTCAGAGCTTTTCAAGATATTTGATGATAACACCTTCAACCGTTCCGAAGAAGCAGACAGCAATATGCGTCTTACATCGGACTGCGAGCTCCTTATCATCGACGATCTCGGCGCGGATATGAACAACAGCTTTATTTCATCACGGCTGCTTCAATGCATAAACGACAGAATGATCAGAAAAAAGAGCACTATCATAACCACAAACCTGTCGCTGCCGGAGCTTCGCGATGAATATTCCGAGAGACTTACATCACGGATAATTTCCGAATACAACATTCTGTTGTTGTACGGTGATGATATAAGACAAAAAAAAGTATTAAATAACAAGTAACATGTGTTAAAGGAGTTTAAAATGGCGCAACCCACCGAAAACTATTTTGATTCTCTTCCTTACGGAAGACTTGGCATAATACCGCTTAAGAGCTGCATAAACCTCGGCAACAAAGTGAACGACTATCTTGTGGACTGGCGTTCAAAGCGAGAGCACGAAAGCCGTCACCGCATTGAATTCGAGGGATACGAACGCGATTCATATATAATAAGTGCCGAAAACCCCAGATTCGGTTCAGGCGAAGCAAAAGGCCAGATAAACGAATCGGTAAGAGGCGACGATCTTTATATACTCGTTGATGTGTGCAACTATTCACTTACGTATTCTCTTTTCGGCAAGCGCAATCATATGTCGCCCGACGATCATTTTCAGGATCTTAAGCGCGTGATCGCCTCAATCGGCGGAAAGGCACGACGCGTAAACGTTATAATGCCGTATCTTTATGAAAGCCGTCAGACAAAGCGCAACGGACGCGAATCTCTCGACTGCTCCATTGCCCTTCGCGAGCTGGTATCCATGGGTGTGGACAACATAATCACATTCGACGCTCATGACCCGCGTGTTCAGAACGCCATACCGCTTCACGGCTTTGAAAGCGTCCGCTCCGCATATCAGTTTATCAAGAACATCTTGAGATGCGCCGACGGAATCGTTCTCGACCCCGCGAATACAATGATAATAAGCCCCGATGAGGGCGCAATGGAACGCGCCATCTACGTTGCCAACAACCTCAGCGTCGATATGGGAATGTTTTACACGAGACGTGATTATACACGCATTGAAAATGGCGGAAATCCGATATTATCCCAGGAATTCTTAGGAACAAACGTTGCCGGAAAAGATATGATTGTAATTGACGATATGATATCCTCAGGGGACAGTGCAATCCAGACCTGCAAAAAGCTTAAGGATCGCAAGGCTCGAAACATTTACATCTGCAGCACCTTCGGTCTTTTCACCAACGGCCTTGAGAAATTTGATAAGGCATACGAACAGGGACTGTTTACAAAGCTGATAACAACGAACCTTATTTATCAGCCGGACGATCTGCTCGCACGTCCTTACTACATAAACTGCGACATGAGCAAATACATCGCTCTGATCATCGATACGCTGAACCACGATTCATCGATTTCGCCGCTGCTCAACCCGGTAGACAGGATTCAGAA
>CAYMAY010000003.1:10153-16718 GCA_964388555.1 uncultured Lachnospiraceae bacterium | reverse complement strand
CGGTTCCCGGGAGAACTGTAGTCGTTTTAATTTTTAATGATATTATTTTTATCCGATTACATCCTGCATATCATACATTCCGGCGGTTTTTCCTGCGATGAATTTCGCAGCTTCCACCGCACCTTTTCCGAATATGGAACGGGAATACGCCGTATGTTTTATTTCGATCACCTCATCAGTGCCGGCGAAGATGATCTCGTGTTCTCCTACTATGCTGCCGCCTCTGACTGCGGAAATTCCTATTTCCTTAGGATTTCTCGCTTCATGACGCGTGCTTCTGTCGAATGTATATTCGTATTTTTCCTCACTGGCGTCGTTTATTGCATCGGCAAGAAGAAGAGCCGTTCCGCTGGGAGCATCTTTTTTGCGGTTGTGATGTTTCTCGACGATCTCGATATCAAATCCCGCAGGCGCAAGTGCCTTTACCGCATCTGCCAAAAGCTTTGCGATAGTGTTTATTCCCATGGACATATTTGCTGAACGAAGTACCGCGGAATTCTTCGAAAGCTCCTTAAGCGCCTCTATCTGATCCTCGGTAAGACCCGTTGTACACTCCACAAGCGGAAGCTTATTCTTTGCGCAATATTCAATAACAGAATCCACTGCCTTATATGACGAAAAGTCGATCATAACATCTGCCTTAACATCGCAATCACCTGCATTTTTGAAAACGGGATATCCGCATTCGACAGCCGCAGGATCTATTCCCGCTACGATCTCGGCGTTACTATCTTCAGCAACTATTCCCGAAATAACGCGTCCCATATGACCGCAGCAACCGTTTAAAATGATCTTTACCATTACAATCCCCTTTTATTTACACTTTATTCCGAACTCGGTAAGAGCCTTTCTGAGCTTTGCTTCGTTTGCCGGATCCATCTCGCACAGCGGCATTCTGAGCGGTCCTACCTCGAGACCCATAAGGTTCAGCGCTGTCTTTACGGGGATCGGATTTACCTCGCAGAAGAGTGCATCTATCAGATCCAGCGCATTTATCTGCATATCGAGGCTTCCCTTAACGTCTCCCTCGAGATACTTGTACGCAAGATCATGTACATATTTCGGTGCAACATCCGCGAGAACAGAAATAACTCCCGCTCCGCCAAGGGACATGATAGGAACGATCTGGTCGTCGTTTCCGGAATAAATATCGCCCGCATCGCCTATAAGCTGTTTGAGCTTTGCGATGGCTGAGATATCGCCGCTGGCCTCTTTTACACCTACGATGTTATCTACATTCTTTATAAGATAAGCCATTGTTTCGGGCTTTATGGAAACGCCGGTCCTTCCCGGAATGTTGTAAAGTATTATCGGCAGGCTTGTTGACTGCGCGATTGTGGTGAAATGCTTTATAAGACCTTTCTGCGTTGCCTTATTATAATACGGTGAAACCTGCAGAAGACCGTCAGCTCCGACTCTTTCTGATTCCTTTGAAAGATGTATTGCGGCGTATGTGTTGTTTGATCCCGCGCCCGCTATGATCGGCACTCTGCCAGCCGTTGTCTTTACGGCGTGCTCTATTACCTTAATATGATCCGCATGACTAAGCGTTGATGCCTCGCCAGTTGTTCCGCAAATGCAAAGCGCGTCTATTCCGCCTGCGATCTGCATTTCGATAAGTTCGTCCAGTTTGCTGTAATTTACAGTACAATCATCGTTCATTGGCGTTATAAGCGCCGTACATGCTCCCTTGAAAATAGCCATCTATCTTTTCTCCTTTCGTGCTTTTCCGAATTCCAATAAATCTGTTGTTTACGGATTGTTCCATGCCGCGCATTTTTACTGCAACTAAAAACGACGCCATATCAAGACGGCGTCATAAAAATAAGAAGTTATTCCCTTTTACGATAGCGCACCATCTTTCAATGACAGTCGCAAGCCTGTTAGACTTACGCCCAAGCAGATATACTTCAGGAATATATCTCTTTCGGCGCGTTTTCCTTTCCACCACTTTCACCTGTGCCTGACACATCCGGCGATATACTGATAAAACGCGCAACCTCTATCCGTTTCCTTTTCTCAATATACCACCGCGCCATGGCTTTAGCAAGCATTTTTTACTCCCGAATCACGTTAAGAATCACGTTCCTGCGCATCCCGTCGCACAGCCCGACAGCCAGCGCACCACTACCAAATGTACAATGACGGATTGCTGCGTGCTTTGCGCCGGTACAATTACGTGTACTTCAAAATCCCCCTGCAGAAGGTTTCGGGAAAAAGGAATGTTTTTTCTCCCATATCCGGAAAGCTTACCACAATACGGTCATTTTCATAACGAACGATAGTTCCATATCCGAATTTTTTGTGCTTCAGGCCGTGTCCCGGCGGCATTTTCGGAACTTCATTCGGTTCAACAACAAGGGAGACCGGCGAAATTGCTGCCCTTATCGACCGTTTCCGGAATTCATCGATAAAGCGTGACGGTTTTCCGACGGACCAGATAGAAAGTTCATCCTTGGCTCGTGTCATTGCCACATAAAACAAACGCCTCTCCTCTTCGATGGCAGCGGGTGTGGCACTTTTTTTGTGGGGACATATTTTCTCATCGGCATCAATAATCCAAACGTTTTGCCATTCAAGCCCCTTCGCACGATGCATTGTGGCAACAAAAACTCCATCTGTATCTTTTCTGCTCATTTCTTCATGAATCTTAACAGTATATTCATCTGCCGCATCATACCACTCGGTAAGTGTGGCATAGCCGCTCGCATCGTTTTTCAGATCATTGTACAACGACATCAGCTCATCCGGTTCAAGATTTCTGAATTGAGCATATTCATGAATGTAATCCTTATAATTTATGCGATCAAGGCGGTTAAATATCTCTTTTGGCGAATCAGTCATTTTCACCGTTCCCGGACCAAATGCAGCAAACCACGCGTCAATGGCTTCCTGCGCCTTTTCAGCCTTCCATTCCTCGCGCCCTTCGGTATTTCTCTGGGCTGCCGCAATAAAGCCATCATACGTATATGGTACATTTCTGAAAAATTCCACCTTAAAATACCGGTTCGGATGATTCAGAACGTCCAGCAGATCATACCTGCTGCCCAGACCGCAGCCAAGTTTCACATATTTTTTTAGATCATCGAAAACAAATGATTCATACATGCATTTGACCGCCTCGGCGCAGTAATACGGTATTTTTTTCTGCGACAAAGCCTCTACCGGTCTTTGAGCCTGAGTATTATTTCTAAAAAGGATCGCCATTTCGCTGTATGGCACGCCTTTTTCGTGTGCCGACCATATTGCATCGGCAATGTCAGCTATCTCATCCTTTCTGTTTTCACTTTTTCTTATTCTGACATTTCCCTCGAAGCCTTCCTCGCCCCTGTATGATATAAGTTCTTTTTTGAAGCGTCTTTTATTGTGTTTGATAAGACGGTCTGCCATGTCGACGACTTTGCTTCCCGAACGGTAATTCATGCCCATTCGTATTATTTTGGCATCAGGAAAGTCTTTTTTGAAAGAAAACATGATTTCCGGCTTTGCGCCGCGAAATCCGTAAATACTCTGATCATCATCCCCGACAATACAAAGATTATGATTATCCGCAGAAAGGCAATACAATATATCCCTCTGAATATAATTGGTATCCTGATATTCATCACACTGGATATATTCAAATCTTTCCCTGTAGCGTGATAAAATGCCGGCGTTCTTTTTCAGCGTTTCAAGACACAAAATAAGCATATCATCAAAATCAATAAAGCCTTCCGCCGATTTCCACTCCTCATACGCCTTATAGATCAATGCCATGTTCTCCGCTGAGATGCCCTGTACAGACATCTCCTGGGGATTCCGGTAATTATTTTTGCACGCCGAGATTGCCGTGGCGGCAGCGACTGCCATATCCCACGCATCCTTATAAAATCCCCTTGAACGCAGATACCCCGAAATGAATTCAAGCTTTTTTCTCTCAGAAAGCACATCTTCATTTTTCACGATACCTTCATTTTTAAGGATGTTGAAGCAAAGAGAATGGATTGTCGCAAACGTAACTCCCATATTTTTCGAAAACATGGAGTTGTATTTTTCGGCCATGCCTTTTGCCGCATCCCGGGTGAAAGTGACCATAAGAATCCTGTGTGCGGGAACGCCGCTTTCAATCAGACGATGTATCCTGCGGACAAGCGTAGTCGTCTTTCCGGATCCGGGACAGCTGATGATCATCACCGGCCCTTTCAACGTATTTACAGCCTCCTCCTGCGCAGGGTTTCTATAAAGTTTCAAATTCATTTCCTCCCGGTTTTTGCACTCATTTTTCTAACACAGAGTATTACATTTCGATGATTTCCGCAAGCCAAACCAATATTGACTTTACCCCAAACGACTATTATTATGATACAAGGGTCAAAAGCAAAAAACTCCGGTACAAGCTTGCTTGTAAGAGGATTTTTGGCTTTATGACCCGAAAACATGAGTAAGAAGGCATTTTTCATTAAAAAATGAGCGAATTACGAATGTTTTTAGGCATTGCGAAAGTGCAAAGCACGCAGCAATGCTGTATCATAGGGCATAGGTATGAGAATTTCTTAACAATGAAGCACATCGAGTACATCTATGAGCGAACGAATTTTGAGGAGGAACATCATGAAGTTAAAAAATTTAGTCGGAGATCGTTTTAAGGAACGTCCATCCGATTGCGTTATAGACAGCCACGCTTTTTGCGTAAAGGGCGGCTATATTAAATATGTAGCAAACGGTATTTATTCTCTTTTCCCGCCGATGAAGAGGATCACGGCCAAGATAGAAAACATAATCCGTAAAGAAATGGATTCCGTAGGCTCCCAGGAGGTTCTCTTCCCCGTTGCACTGCCCGCATCGCTGTGGCAGGAAACAGGAAGATACACCAGCGTTGGCGACGAGCTCCTTCGTTTCAAGGACAGAAACGATTCCCAGATGGTTCTCGGTATGACACACGAGGAGGCATCCGTTCAGCTTGTTCGCGAATACGGTCAGACATATACAAAATATCCGTTTTCAATTTATCAGATTCAGACAAAATTCCGTGACGAGGCAAGACCACGTGCCGGTCTTATCCGTGTGCGCGAGTTTACAATGAAGGATGCGTACTCTTTCCACACATCTCAGGAGGATCTGGACAGGTACTACGATATAATGGCTAATGCTTATTTCCGTATTTTCCAGAAAGCCGGAATTCCGGAGGTTGTTTCCGTTAAATCCGATTCAGGAATGTTCGGCGGAAGCGTTTCCCACGAGTACATGCTTCTTACGGATGCAGGCGAGGATTCCATCGTACTGTGCGATGAGTGCGGCTACAGTGCAAACATGGAGGCAGCCGAAACAACAGTCGACAACTCCGCTTACGGCACAGGTGCGGAAGCTCTTGAAAAAGTCTACACTCCGGATTGCAAGACTATCGAAGATGTCTGCGCATATTTGAAGAAACCCGTTGAGCAGTCCTGCAAGGCTGTTATATATCAGAAGAACGTCGATGACGAATACGTTATAGTATTCCTGCGCGGCGATTACGAAGTAAACGAGACAAAGCTTACAAATTATCTCGACGAAAAGGTTCATCCCGCCGTTATCACCGAAGAATGCGGATTGAAGGCAGGCTTCTGCGGTCCTTACAACCAGAATGCCAAGTGCACGATCCTCTATGATAAATCACTTAAAGGAATCGATTCTCTGTGCTGCGGCGCAAACGAGATCGACTATCACTATGTAGGTCTTAATATCAAACGTGATATAGGAGATGTGGAATACATCGATCTTTCCAAGATACAGACCGGCGGAATCTGCCCCTGCTGCGGCAAGAAATCAATACGTATAAGCCGCGGTGTTGAGGTAGGAAATATCTTCCAGCTCGGCACGAAATATTCCGCATCCATGGGAATGACGTACACTGACGCCGAGGGAAATACACATACTCCTATTATGGGCTGCTACGGCATAGGCGTAGGTCGTCTCGCAGCATCTGTATGCGAAGCCAAGCACGACGACTACGGTCCGATCTGGCCGATAACGATAGCTCCGTGGGAAGTTCATATCTGCTGCATGCGTGTCGATAAGCCGGAATGCAAAGAGACAGCTGATAAGATCTACTCACAGCTTATGGCGAAGGATGTTGAAGTAATCTACGATGACAGAAAAGTGCGCCCCGGCGTAATGTTCGCAGATGCCGATCTTCTGGGCGTTCCGGTTCGTATAAACATAGGACCGAAGAATCTCGCCGACGGCAAGGTTGAATTGCTCACCCGCGACAAGAGTGTGTCGAAGCTTGTTGATGTGGACAACATTGTTGAAGAAACGCAGAAACTCATCGCCGAACTCTATGAGAATATAAATTCAAAAGTACAGGCGCCGATTGAGGTGGAAATTTAAGATGATAGTTAGAGCCCGGCAAATGCCGGGCTCGTTTTAACGTATTTTACCTCTTAAAAACCTCTTCCATACTTGCATAATGCATGAATTTTCCCTGTGCGGCGATTTCTTTTATTTCGTCCAGCGTTGCAAGTTTAAATCCCATAACCTCTTCGCTCTGGACTTTTACGTCGCTTTCATCGAAATCAAGCGTAAAAAGATAAGTGTCTACAAAATA
>CAYMAY010000003.1:0-10053 GCA_964388555.1 uncultured Lachnospiraceae bacterium | reverse complement strand
ACGCCCTGAACGGTAAGATGATAGTCGCCGTCTTTCATGTTCCAATCGTTGCGCTTCATCGTACGCCCCGTCAGACACTTATTTACATCATATATATCCCAATATTCCATTTCCCAATTTCCTTATACCAATCTGTTTTCTCTGAATTTCTAACCCGGCAATAGCTCAAATGCCCTGTAAAATCGAGGCTGCACTCTTTACACAGTTATGCTTTGCAGGATTGCGAGCACATCGGCATCTGTTATAGCCGCGGCGTTCTCCGAACCCTCCCGCGTATAGAGCCATACCTCCACCATAGCATCGTCTTTTTGCGTATACACATACGCGAAGGGCACTCCGAGGCTTAAGCCCGTATAGCCCGACCAGGTTGTATCCCCCGTCTGGATCGCATCCAGTGTTGCAACCGATTCAAACCATTGGTTGGGATCTATCTGCATTATGTCCTGATTCGCGCTGTAATATACGATATCCACATAGGCGTTCGTTTCCGTATCCTGTTCGCTGCTTCCGCCTTTTACGAATTTCAGCTCATTCGGAAGCACCGCATTCTCTTCCGAACTGGTCGTGTCCTCAAGCTCTATATTCCCCCAGCCTTCCGGACAAAGCGCGCTTATGTTTGTGGTCTTGATAGTTTTGCCCGATACACTTACGTCTCCTTCCGACGAAGTACTTACCGTTTCCCGCTCTCCGCACGCCGCTGTGGACAGCACCATCGCCGCCGCCAGGAGCAATGTCATTATTTTTACGATCTTCTTTCTCATTTTACCGATTCTCCGACAGTTTTTCTACGCTATCATTATTTTAACGTTCTTAAATTTTTCTTTCACATTATCAGCCGCCTTTTTCATGTCATCCTCGTCTTCAAAGAACGCAAACACGGCTGATCCGCTTCCGGTCATAACGCTCGCCATCGCGCCGCCTTCCAGAAACGATTTCCTGATCTCCTCTATCTGCGGATATATCTTAAATATCGGCTTTTCAAAGGAATTTCCGGCAAGCTTGCAAACACTGCGAACATTGCCCGCTTTAAAGCACTTCACGATCTCGTCCACATCGGGATGAAAAAGCTCAGGTTCATTATCCAGCAATTTATATGCCTCCGGCGTTGATACGTTAATCTCCGGCTTTGCTATGATCAGATAAGGCATCTTTATATCAGCCTTCAGCGATGTAAGCTTTTCTCCGATCCCGCAGGCATACGCCGCGCCGCCGGATATAAAAAACGGCACGTCCGCCCCCAGGCTTGCGCCTATCGCTTCCATTTCATGATCTTCAAGCTTCAGCTGATAAAGCTCGTTTACAGCCTTTATCGTCGCCGCCGCGTCGGAGCTTCCGCCGCCAAGGCCCGCTCCGTGAGGAATGTTTTTTTCTATATGGATATCTATCCCCGCATCGGGTACGTATTTATCAAAAAGCAGCTTTGCCGCCTTATATACTATGTTTTTTTCGTCGACAGGGATTGTCGGATCGGTACAGCTTATTCTGATTCCGCATTTATCCGATGTCCTAAAATCCAAAACATCGTGAAGATTCGTCTCATAAAAAAGCGTCTTAAGCTCATGATATCCGTCTTCTCTCTTTCCGACAACATCAAGAGCGATATTTATTTTCGCGTTTGCCTTAAGCTGTATGCTTCTGTGCATTTCACTCATCATTTTTATAAACTTTACCCTGTGTTGCTTTTATGATAAACTGTTTACGGTTTTGAAAGGAGATCAAACAATGCGTTCAATCCTTATAATAGCGCTCATAGTCGTATATGTAATAGCTACGCTTCCGGCGATTCTTGTATTTCATATAATAAGCAAAAAAAATCCAAAAAAAGCGGAGCGCGGCGCTCATGCATGTATGTCATGGCTCCTCAGGTCAATAGCTTTTATCGCCGGCACAAAGCTGGTTATAAAAGGGTTTGAAAATGTCCCGACGGACAAGCCCGTTCTTTATGTAAGCAACCACTCCAGCTATTTCGACATAATATTTACATATCCCCGTTGCGCGCTTCCGACTGCGTATGTCGCTAAATCCGACCTTCAGCATATACCGTTCTTCAGTATCTGGGGTCGTCTCATGCGCTGTCTGTTTTTTGACCGCAATGATGCCAAGAGTTCCATCAAGATGATCATGGACTGCACCGAAGATCTTAAGACCGACACATCCGTGTACATATTCCCGGAAGGAATGCGTAATAAAACTCCGGGCGGTCTTCCGTTAAATAAATTCCACGACGGCAGTTTTAAGCCCGCTCAAAGAAGCGGTGCGCCGATTATCCCTATAGCGATAAAAGACGCTGCGTCCGTGTGGGAGGCTCATATGCCGTGGGTCAAAAAGAAGACCATCTATATAACGTACGGAGATCCCATTTATTACAAGGATCTCGCCCCCGAAGATCGCAAACACATCGGCGGCTACGTACAGAAAATCGTAGAAGATATGCTCACTGCCGACCCGCAGGATTAATACCCACCACCGTGCCACGCTTATAAGAGCTGATCAGTGTCAGATGTAATCCTCAACTCGTAAGATTAAGCCCGGCTTCTCTGGGCTTCGCCGTTACGCATACGGCGCAGTCGGCGATGAAATTATTGTTTATGTCCATGGCATATTTAGCCGTCAATTCGATGGAATCGTCCTTTTCGTTAAGCTCCACCGATCTTGTGGAAATCCCGATGAACATAACTCCCATAGGCGTTTCATACTGTGACAGCGTCTTTTTATTCGTCTCAAAAACAAGTTTCGTATTATAAGGTCCCTTTTTTGTCACCTCTATATACTCAGGCTTGAATTTTATTATATTCTTATATTTTTCCTCCGGAGTGTCCCCCACCTCGTCGTACATAAGGTAATGGCTGCCGTTTTTGAAATAATATTCTCCCGGCGCGATCACCTGCACATCCTCGGGGCCCTGCTCACTCTCGGCATACTGTAAGCCGTTTATGTAAATTATGACATCTTTCATCATTTTTTAATAAGCCTCTATCTCTATCTGCTTTGCGCTTTCTATTTTACAGGAAAGAATTGTCTCGGCAAACGGGATATATTTGTCTATGGCATCGCTGACATAGATGTGACACTCGCCCTTCTCACTGCTGTCGTTTGTTATCCCTTTTGAAACAAGGAGCTTTTTAAGCGCACTGGCCGTCTCGTATGCGGGATTAACCAGCTTTATTTTTTCTCCCAGATATCCCGATATAAGATCCGCCAGAAGCGGATAATGGGTGCATCCCAGGATCAGTGTATCTATGTCCTTATCCTGCAGCTCCTTTAAATATCTCTTTGCCACCTCAAGGGTGATCTCGTCGTGAGTCCATCCTTCCTCAACGAGGGGCACAAACAAGGGACAAGCCTTTGCAAATACCTTAGCGTTGCTGTCAGCTTTTTCGATAAGCTTCTGATACAGTCTGCTCTGAACGGTACTCTGCGTGGCGATAACGCCGATGCGCTCGTTTACCGTCGTGTTCATGGCGGCATAAGCCCCGGGCTTTACGACACCTATGATAGGAATGTCGATCTCCTGTTCCAGTTCGTCCAGCGCCAGCGCACTTGCCGTATTGCAGGCTATAACGATTGCCTTTACATTCTTTTCCTTAAGGAAATTTACTATCTGCCTCGAATAGCGAAGCACTGTTTTTTTTGTTTTGTTTCCGTAGGGAACCCGGGCCGTATCTCCGAAATAAACTATATTTTCGTGTGGCAGCTTGTTTATTATTTCCCTGGCTACAGTCAGCCCGCCGACGCCCGAATCGAAAACGCCTATCGGCGATGTATTGCCGCTCATGCTTTTCTTCCTCCGCTTCTTCTTCCGGACCTGCGGTTCTTCTTCTTTTGTGTCCTCTCGTTTTTAGTCTCTGCCGCATTGTCCTCATCGTTCTGTTTTATGCGGAAATAAATCTGTTTTGTGTGATTGCCAAGGGACAGCTTATTTATCTCGTAATCCCCCAGCGCCTTCATAAACAGCGTCAATTTAGAATATCCGTAGTTTCTGACGTCGAAATCCGGAAGCCTTTTCGAAAGCTGATCGCCCAGCTTTCCCGAAAATATCCAACCCTCGTCATCCGAAAAGCTCTCTATTATCGCCTTTACAACCTTGTTGACGCGCTCTATATCGGTATCGCCCTCATCCTTGCTTCCGTCATCGGTATTTTGAAGCTGATCAACGCTCTTTTCATAAAGTTTATCGAGATACTTAAACTGATTGCATGCCGATATAAATGGCGTTGGCGTCTTCGTCTCCCCCATTCCGATGACCTGCATTCCGGCTTCTCTGAGCCTCGCCGCCAGCCTTGTAAAATCGCTGTCAGATGAAACGAGGCAGAATCCGTCTACCGTTTTCGAGTACAGAATGTCCATGGCGTCGATTATCATCGCCGCATCGGTGGCATTTTTCCCCGTGGTGTAGCTGTACTGCTGCATCGGAATAATGGAGTTGTCCAGAAGCACCTTTTTCCACGACGCAAGCTTCGGATTCGTCCAGTCGCCGTATATCCTCTTGTAGGTTATAACGCCGTTGCCCGCCGTCTCTTCCATTATTATCTCAATGTACTTTTCCGAAATGTTGTCGGCGTCTATCAGAACCGCATATCTTAGTTCATTTTCCATTTAGTTCTCCATGTCGTGAACAGCCTTCTTAAGAAAGCTGAAAAGATCATCCATCTCTTCGTCGGTGCCTATCGTAACACGCAGATAATCCCGGGTGCGCGGCGCACCGAAATATCTTACAAATATCCTGTTTTCATAAAGTGCCTTGAAGATTTTCTCCGCCGGAATGCTCTTATGTTTTACAAAAAGGAAATTCGCCTTGGAATCTCCCACCTCGAATCCCAGTTCTCTAAAAATCCCCTTGGATCTCTCTCTGGTGGCGATTATCTTATTCAGCGTCTCCCTGAAATATTTGTCATCGTCAAGGGCGGCCGCTCCCGCCTTTATGGACAGCATATTCAACGTATATGAGTTGAACGAATTTCTCACGTCCCAAAGATACGATATCAGCTCTTTTGATCCTATCGCGTATCCGATTCTAAGACCCGCAAGGGAACGGGATTTTGAAAACGTCTGAACCACGAGAACGTTGTCGTATTTTTCCGTCAGTGCCAGTGCACTCTTTGCGCCGAAATCCACATACGCCTCATCGACTATAACGACAGAATCGGGATTTGCCTTGATGATCTTTTCTATATTCTCAAGGGGAAGCTCCAGACCCGTCGGCGCATTCGGATTCGGGAAGATGATGCCGCCGTTTTCCACGCCGATATAATCCTCGGGATTTATCTCAAAAGAATCCGTAAGGGGAATCTTTTTGTATGGCACCTTCAGCATATCTGCCCAAACCTCGTAAAACGAGTATGTAACATCCGGAAAGAGAACCGGCTTATCGGAACAGAAATACGTCATGAAGGACATGGCGATAACATCGTCCGAGCCGACACCTACGAATATCCTGTCGTTTGATACGCCGTACGTGCGCGCAAGGGCATCTACCAGCTCTGCGCATGTGGGATCGGGATATTTTCTTAAATTCTCCGGGTCAAAATTTTTTATCACATCCGCGACGCCTTTTGCAGGCGGATAAGGATTTTCGTTCGTGTTAAGTTTGATTATATTGTCCAGCTTAGGCTGCTCTCCCGGTGTGTAGGGCACAACCTTTCTGACATTGTTTTTCCAAGAATTCATTTTGCTCCTAAACCTATATCAAAACTTAAGCGCAGGAGACCGCTCCCACGCTCTTAAAAATATACTTTACGGCTCAATATCTTCAAAAGAAACCATCGCATCCTCAATACGGGATCTCTCATACTCCTTGAGGGTGCAGACGTTCCAATGCATTACCGGCACGTGATACAGCATACGACAGAATCTTAAGGAAATGCTTCTGCGATCCACAACGTGAGCCGAAATGAAATCCGGTCTCGTCATGTTGTTTGTAAGAAGCCAGTTCTTCGCGAATCTGCTTAAGAAACTTAATACGGTATCGCCGAAATCGACGCTCTTTTCCAGCATCTGGCCTCTTATAACGGCAGGACGGTTTCTCATAAACCATCTTACGCACTTGTAATCAAGGGATTCTATGGCGAATATTCCCTCGTATTTATCAAGAACTTCCGCCGCGCATCCGCAAAGCTGCGGCACATTTCCATCATGCGGCTTAAGCTGTATGAGTACGGGAACCTGACCGTCTACGGCCTCCAGCGCTTCCTCAAGAGTAGGTATCTCCTTACCTGTTCCTATGAGATTAAGCTTCTTTACCTCATCCAGGGTAAGCTCTTCTACAGCGCCGTCCTCACCGCACATTCTCCAGAGCTCGTGATCCGCGAATACTACCGGAACCTCGTCCTTCGTGATACGCACCGGCATAACGATGCCATAGCCGTGCTTATATGCTGCTTCAAATGCATCTATTGTATTCTCGGGAAATTTCTTGCAATAATCATGCAGACCGCCGTTCGCATAATCGTATGATGAAAATGCTGACATGTCCGGTTTTCCCTTTGTTCTCGGCTTAATGGCAACTGCCCATGCGGCTATCGTTCCTGTAGCTATCCAAAATATACGTTTCGCTGTTTTTCCCATATTGCCTCGCCTCCTGTGTTACTGCTCATTCGCCTTATATCGGCAACTATCCGCGGATTCATTTAAATTTTTTCTTTGCATCGAACCCGCTGACTTGATTTTACACTATTTACTATATTTGTACAAGAATTCTGTAAATCCGGAGTGGTCACTTTTACTCTAAGATGATCGCTCCGGAATCACATTCTTATACAACAACTGCTGTTTGAATATTTATTCAGAATCTTCCTGATATATTCCCAGATATGACAGCGCACTGGCTACGGGATCATTTCCGTAATACAGGTTCACTTCTTTCTCGATCAAGTCGGGCTTATCCGTGACTATTCCGTCCACATTATTATCCAGCAATTCCTTAACACTGTTGGGATTGTTTATAGTCCATACGTAACACAGCTTGTTGGTATCGTGAACCTTCTGGAGTATCTCCGATGAGATAAAGGATTCTTCTATGGAGAAACCGTCAACATAATCGATAGCGGAAATATCTCCCACCGCCACAACCATAAGATAGATCAATGTCAGATCAGGATCTATCTCGTTGCATTTTTTCAGGCTGCTGCTGTTAAGCGACGAAAGCTCGCACTGATCTTCCATGTTATATTTCTTAACCAGTGATATGACATTCTCTTCGAAATTCTCTTCGTTTCCCGTCGGCTTAAGCTCTATCTGAAGATGGATCTTGTCCTTGCAAAGCTGAAGAACCTCTTCCAGCGTCGCCACATGAAGTCCCTCGTATTCTGAAGAGAACCAGGAACCTACGTCATATGTCACCAGTTCATCGTATGTCAGATCATATACATTCTTATCGACGCCGGCTATACGCGATATGTCTGCGTCATGCGTGACTACGACGACGCCGTCGCTTGTCTGATGGACATCAAGTTCTATTCCGCCGACGCCTTCCTCTATTGCTTTTTCAAAGGCAGGGAGACTGTTCTCCGGCGCGTTTGTACTATCGCCTCTGTGAGCGATTATGGTAGGCTTATTGGAAGAAATATCGTAATTAGATAAACTTCCGAACATAAACTGCCATCCGACCAGAGCAGCAAGTCCCACCACAATGATCGCGCTGGCGGATTTCTTTAATCTTTTCGGCTCAACATACGGTGTTCTCGGTGTGGTAAGAGTCTCGTAAGATATCTTCGCACCTGTCTCTGCCTCTAATTTGTAGCCGTAATACAGTGCGCTTAAGATAGAATATGCTATCGGAACCGCGATAACCGAGAACGCGATCAGTATCAGATATACCGTCCATATGATTGCGTTGGGAATCGGCATCCAATCGGTAGTGTAGACCATATTAAAGCGTATGAGCAGGAACATCACAACGCCTGCGATGGCACCGGCTGCAACAACAAAAAGCAAAAGTCTTAAATATCTGGCGATCATGTTGAAGATTGTCTTCAATATGTGGGATTTCATAAGAGAGTCGCTTTTTGTAACCGCCTCTTTATAATTGCAATCTTCAAGCGCAAAGAAATGAACCGAAAATGCCCATTTAAACGAGAAAAGTATCAGGATTACGGAAACGATGGCAAATCCTATCGAAAGAACCGTGCTGTTCTGGGCATAATCCTTGATAAACCCGGGAAGTTCGAGGGTCTGTATATAGCTTCCGAATCCGATTATACCGGTGGCCGGCAGGATAAGGATTATATATATTATGAATTTCCAGTTTTTATAATTGAATATGCCTATTGACTTAAAGAACGCCGCCCTTATCATCTGACCGAATGTGATCTTCTGATTGTGATACGAGGCATCCAGAGCCCGGATCACCGCGATCATATCAAAAAAGGTCACATACAGGATCATCAGCAGAAGTGCGAACAACAGCAGCAGAACAACAGGGTTTAACAGATACGATTTCAGCGTGTCGCTGCCTATGTATTGGATGCCGGCGTATTCCATTGTGAAATTTAGAATATAACGCGCCAGCGGTGTAAAACCGGCTACCATTAAAAATTTGTAGAAAATCTCAAATAAGATTATCGGTTTCCAGTTGTACAGCAGAAGCTTATTTGCAAAGCGTGCGTATTTCATAAAAATCCCTTCTCGTGCGGCACTCCCCGGATTGAAATCTCTCTGATACAGCATTTGTAATCAGCTTATTTTTCATCGAAAATTGGCTACCTACTCATGTTTTGCGGTTTCGATCACCTTTTTGTAAGGTGCCACCATCCCCTCATTCATTTTGTTTCCCATTTTAGCACGAATCTTCGGATTGCGCACCATTGCGCCCAAAAAACACATCATAAGCATCTTTCCTCTCTGCTTCTGAGGGAAATCATAAATGCCGTGTTTCTTATAAAATTCGTGATCCGCCTTCATAAGACCACGCATAAGCCAGATAAGATCACGGAAAATTTTCATGCCGCCGACGCCCCAGAAGTTTCTGGGCGGAACATAGCTGTTTTCCATGGCGTAGCAAAGGCGTTTTGACATATCCTGTATGGATCTTTCATCGGTTCCCACACCGGCCAGGAAGTTATGTCCCACCTGACATCTTGCCTCCACAACGCTGCGAAGGTTCGGCTCGTTATCATAATTTCCGTTTATGATATATCCGAAGGGCATTCCTTCTGTTACTGTACGATGGCCGTTGCAGAACTGGCGGTCGTCGTACATCTTAAACTGCGGTCCCATGGAATGATCCACGATGGTAAATGCATAGACGATGGCATCCGCCGTCTGTATCTGCTCTCTAAGGAAGACATCGAAGTTGTCCTTGTAAATGCACTTTCCGTCTCCCGCGCAATGAAAGCATCCGAGGCATCCGCCCTGAAACGGATATTCCGCTATGTTTACAAGACGAGTCGGCACGGGAGATGTTTTCTCGTACTCTTTAATAAGCTTCTCTAATTTTGAGTCGCACGGGCGAAGATCCGCCACGATGACAATCTGGCGGTGGGATGAGTTCTGTACATCCGCCGCAGCTTCGGTTAGTGGCTCACTGTTCTGTACATCATTCGCACGTATCTGATCCTCTTTCACACAGGTTTTTTCGCAAACGTTTCTCGCCGGCTCATGAATATCGTTTTCCACGCACCAGTTCACATACTTCATAAACTGGATGGCGTCGTTCTGCCCCTGTGCCGTCGTTAAATCCTCCATATCGGCAGAAAGACCGTGGATTACCTTCAGCCCCAGATCATAGCAGTTATCCTCTACGTACTGATGTGCCGTTATATCGTAAAAATGCTTCGATGTTGTGATCTGTGTGGCAAATTTGCCTCGCAGGTCAATCTTCGATTCCTTGATCAGCCGGATAAACTGATGCAGCTGACTTGGAGCAATAAATGTATACACAGGGTACGAAAACAGGATAAGATCCGCCCATGTAAGCATCTCAATTGACTCAGACATATCATTCTTTAGCGTCCGTATCTTTGCGCCCACCTCCAGATATTTAAATTCGTGCTCCGGAAATTTTTTCTCCAGAAACAAAGAGGTCTGCACCGTTATGGAATAGCTCCCCTTCGGCGA
>CAYMAY010000002.1:18751-57213 GCA_964388555.1 uncultured Lachnospiraceae bacterium | reverse complement strand
TGTGCTGTTATCGCCCTCGTATTTAATGAGTTCCGCAATTTTCAATGTTGTTCCCTCCACTTTTCGTATAAGTCTTTTTATCTCATCAGCAGCAATTCGACTGCGATGCGGTCGCTTAAGAGGCCTGATTTTATTTCCTCGTCGTAGCGCACCGCCTCTTCGAGCATCTCCCTAAGCTCACTTTCCTTATATTTTCGAGCCAGCGGGATGCTCTTTTTTACGGCGTAGGGATGGATCTTAAGAGTCTCTGCTATCATCTTCTCGCCGTATCCGTCTGCCATAAGCCTGTTTATTCCCAAAAGCTGCCTGAACTGACGTTCCATAAGCGCAAGCATTTTCATGGGCGGCTCCTTAAGAAGCACAAGATCACGATACGCCCTGAGAGCATTGCTCTTTCTTCCGGCCGCCATGTCGGATATCATGTCGAAGATCCTGTTTTCCGTCTGCGGCGAACATATCTCGTGTATATCCTCTGCAGTCACTTCTTCACGCTCTCCAACGTACGAGATGAGTTTTTCCAGCTCACACGCGATGTAGCCGTAGTCGGTACCGGCACCGTTCAAAAACGCATCCAGAGCCGGCTTTTTTATTTTTTTGCCGTTCCTTTTCAACTCTGAAAGAACAAGCATCGATATTTCTTTTTCGTCGAGACTTTTAAACTCGATCACCCTGTCGAATTTGGCCACGCTCTTGTAAAGGCGATTTCTCTTGTCTATGGCGCCTTCAGCAAATATAACAACAAGATATTCGGGCGGGTTTGCAAAGTAATCGGCAAGTTTGTCGCTCTTTTCTTTAAGGAATCCGGAATCCTCTATGAGCACAACTCTCCTGTCGGAAAAGAACGGCATCGTTTCACATATCTCAATGATCCCATCCTCCGACTGTTTGCCCTCTATCCTCGTGTAATTCATATTGTCATCTGTTGCATCCAGCGCGCCAAGAAGATGTTTTAAATACAGCTTCAGCATATGCTTTTCTTCTCCGTACAGGAGATACTCGCTTTTGAAGCTGCCTGTTTTTATGTCCTCAGATATTCTTTTCACAGCCCGTTTTTTCTAAGCCTTTCATTAATCCTTACCATGCGTTTTACTGCATTTGTTCCCAGTTTCGATATTTTCTTAAGATCTATCGAACTTTTTCCCGCTGAACGCGCCTTAAACTTCACATCCCTGTATAAGATCTTAAGACGCATCCTCTTGAAAACGGCCGAAAGCATCATATTCGGTATACTTTCGTCCTTATCAAGATATGACATTGCAGCGTTTAGTGCATCAGCACTCATCAATCTATACGGAGTATTCGCATCCTTTACATACGCATGCAAAAACGTCGAGAGCAGCAATGTTTCCGTTCTCGAGACAAACATCCTCGATACACCGTCCTCACGCATATATCTGTTTCCGATTATAACATCAAAGCGTTCACGTTGTCTCCAAAAGCCTTCAAATTCCGCCGGTGATGTCTGTCTGTCACTGTCTGTCTGGAATATATATTTTGCCCCTGAATCAAGAGCAGTTCTGTATCCGAACATAACCGCACTTCCGTGCCCGCCGTTTTCCTTTGTGATAATGCGAAGCAACGGCTTATCGGCGCAAAGCTTCTTTACCACCTTTTCCGTATTATCCTTGCTTCCGTCGTTTATAACAAGAAACCGTGATCTTCCGGCGGCGCAATGCTTCTCTACGACTTTGTACCATTCTTCGATGGCGGCCCCAATATTTTCCGCCTCGTTATACGCCGGCATTACTATATATAAAATATCATTTTTTTCTTTTAATGATGTCATTCTCCTGCCTTTAATATTCTAGCAAATCAAATAACTGTAATCCTTGCGACATTCAGGTATGTAATCCTCATACACAGTATCATCATGTCAATCGTAGCATTATTTTTATTATATTGCACTCCTTTTTTGGGCAATTATCCAAACGCGGTAAAAATCATTTTTTGCATCTAAAATTTTACACTGAATTAACACATTATATGGTAAAATACTAAGTGCGCCGAAAGACAAAAAAGGAGAAAATTTTAATGAGAAAAACAAAGATCATCTGCACCATCGGACCCGCCAGTGAAAATGAGGAGACTCTCAAGGCAATGTGCAAGGCCGGCATGAACATAGCCCGCCTTAACTTTTCTCACGGTTCTCATGAGGAGCATCAAAAGAAAATAGACCTCATAAAAAAAGTCAGAAGCGATTTAAACCTTCCCATCGCAATAATGCTTGATACAAAAGGGCCGGAGTTTCGTATAAAGACCTTTGAAAAAGGTAAGATCAATTTGAAGGAGGGCAGCTCCTTCACTCTCACCACCGATGATGTTGTCGGAGACGAAACAAAGGTATCCGTCAACTATAAAGACCTCCCGAAGAAGCTCGAGTCCGGCGATACCGTTCTCATAAATAACGGACTTATCATCCTTAAAGTCAGTGAGATAAAAAGAAATGATGTCATCTGCAAGGTAATAGCCGGCGGCACTCTTTCAGACCGCAAGAGCATGAATATTCCAAACAAGGTTCTTACAAAGGATTTCCTCAGTGAGCAGGATAAACGCGATCTTCTGTTCGGCATAAAAAATGACGTTGACTTTGTCGCGGCCTCCTTTGTTTCAACAAAGAGCGATGTGGAATGCATGCGTGAATTTCTCGATGCAAACGGCGGTGAGGACATCGACCTTATCGCAAAGATAGAAAACCGTTCCGGTGTCGACCATGTTGAAGAAATCTGTGAGATCGTAGACGGAATAATGATCGCAAGAGGCGATCTGGGAGTTGAAATTCCCGGAATGGAGGTTCCTGCGATTCAAAAGTATCTTATCAACAAATGCCGCATGCTGGGAACACGTGTTATCACCGCAACCGAGATGCTTGAATCCATGATCTCAAATCCGCGTCCCACAAGAGCCGAGCTTTCCGACGTAGCAAATGCCGTTTACGACGGCACGTCGGCACTTATGCTCTCCGGCGAATCCGCCGCGGGAAAATATCCTGTGGAAGCCGTTAAAAACATGGCGCAGATCGCAGAATACACCGAAACCCAGATCAATTACGAGAAGCGTTTCCGTACAAACGAGTTTCACATTAAAGATGTCCTGGATGCGATCTCTCATTCAACCTGTTCCATGGCTATCGATGTGGCAGCAAAGTGCATAGTTGTAAGTTCTCTCAGCGGACGCACCGTCCGCATGGTAAGTCGCTTCCGCTGTCCTGTAGATATCATCGGAATGACAACATCAGAAAAGGTATGGAGAAAGCTTAACTTAAGCTGGGGCGTAACACCGCAGCTTTGCGAAACATTTAATTCCATGGACGTGATCTTCTATCACGCGTTTAAAAACGCAAAAGATATTCTCAAACTTGAAAAGGGCGACCGTGTCGTACTGACCGGCGGACTCATTAACGGAAAAATCGGAAATACAAACGTCATCAAGGTAGAACAGGTCTGAAAAGCACGAATAATCCCCGCAAACCTCTAATGGGTCTGCGGGGCTTTTGGTTTAAATGACACAGGTGCATACATTTTCTTCAGTTGTCTTACCATATGGTTTTTACCGGAATCGGTGATAAGAACGTCATACCGTCCCGGGATGCTTCCGAAGGTTACGGATTTTTCGATATCCTTTAAGGCCATCAGATTGCGGAGCATATGCTCTCTTGTTGCCGATCTGTGATAAACCTTTATGTGGGTGTAACCGGGATAATTCACGGACAAAGCCTTTTCAATCCTGAAATCATTTACCCATGACTGCTTCATCAGTTCTTTATAAAAAGTCTCAATCTTATCTGTCCGGTCGATAAAAAGCAGATAGACCACGTTGTCCAGTACCGCTTCTTCGCAGTGCACATAATTGCGATATGGCGACCTTCTTCTTACCTTATAAATTCCCTGCTGCGCCTCGTTATCCAGACTTCGATAATAGATGACAAGCAGATTATCTGTTACCGTGTTTGTAAACGGCCGCAGGTTATATCTATCCGCAAACTCCGTGATCCTTTCCGCCTCAAAACGCGAAAGCTGGTACTTCATCAGATAGGCATTTTCCTCCATATCATAGAGCACCGCGCCATCCATTGCTATGATTGGCAGTGGAAAATTCACCCCATCCATGGCTTCCCGCACCGATGCCGGAGTCTGTATGGTTGACACAGTGAATTTCAGTCCATTTCGGATCATTCTATTCAGCTCAACCTTGCTGTAGGGTTCGAGTCTCGACTGCTTATCGAGGATCGTGTCATCGATCCCGGACACATAAAGGACATCATTGTTATGCTTTCTTGGCAAATGGACGTTGTTTACTGCCATGGCGATGGCAATGCCGATCATTGTGTCCAGAATCCTGTTAAAAACAAACAGTACAGGACTTTCATCTCCCATATGCATCACCACGATACTCAAAAAAACAACGCATGAAAAATATGCCGATTCCTTGACACTAAAAAGCACCGTGCTGTATATAACAACCCCCGTAAAAAAGGCTATGATCAGGTATCCGGGCATTGTCCCCTTGATCATTCCGCCGAGGGCATATATCTGAATGAAGATTACGAGCATCCCCCAGAAAGCGCCTGTAAATGTGCCGATGATTCTTTTCTTTGCCACCTTCCAGGAGCTTTCCTGATATGGCTGTATGCATTGCACTACAGCCAGCGCCGTATAAAATGGGATTCCCGTACGTCCTCTTGCAATATATACTACAAAGCACAGTGCCACAGCGATCACGGATCGCATAATTCTCTGCCCGACAACCGGAAAATGCAGCTTATGGGTTTTCATTATGCCTGTTCGATATAATCATCGACAATCTCAAACAGCTCATTTTCCGCTTTGCTTTCTATGTCTTCATTTATTCCGGTTTTGTTATTTTCGCCGACTTTCCTTCCCTTTCCATTTTGCCTTAAATTCATAACAATAGGTCCAAAGATTGTTTTGTAACAAATAGTCTCCTGCATAAATAACTCCTTTCCGAACTAAATGGTTTTACTTAGTCCTTCTGCTGCGATTGTAATTTATAAGACATCCTGCTTTTACGATCTTTCTTTCATCCCGAGTCATGTCCGCGATATAAAGAGAGATTTCTTTTACGGAGTCACTCAGAACATAAGCCTTTATATCCTTCATATCCCCGTCCAGAATATTTCTGATGTTTGGAACGAAAATATAATCTCCCAGCTCAAATTCCGGTTCTCCCTTAAGCTGAAACGGGATCATTCCCCAGTTCATCACATTGGAACGATATCTTTTAGTAGCATACTCACTGCAGATATTTGCCAGACCTCCAAGCACTCTCTGAGAGCTCGCCGCCTGTTCACGGGCAGAGCCGTCTCCCGGCTTTACGCAATAGATCATGCTTCCGATCTCTATCCTGCCCGGATCGAGTTTTGGATCTATTTTATTGATCTTTTCATAAACCTTCTTAAGCTCTTCGGCGGGCTTGCTTCCTTCAACTCTTCCTTTTTCCATGGCGAAAACCGCTTTTGACCGGCCCACATATCCCGGATCTCTTCTTGAAAGAGCGAATTCTGCAAGGCCGAGAGGATTGGAACGATAGGATGATGTCTCCCCGGAAGGTATGAGCTCATCCGTGGTAGTTACCTTGTCCATTATCTTAGAACATACCTTAAGTAGAATGTTATCTGAAAGCTCCTCCATCTCTGGCCAGTCCTTGATATTCGGACCGTATACAAGCTCTTCTTTAAGATCCGCCGCATTATAGCCGTTATATACTCTTGCCTTGTAAGCGGAGTTGTCGTAATGATAATCCGGCACCACATAATCATCAGCATACTTTTCAGCCGATGTGAGGATTCCTCCATTTGCCGCTGTTGCTGCGATGGAGCGTGCGTCCATAAGTGCCACAGCCGAAAGCTGTCCCGCTCCGGGCTTTGATCCTTCCCTGTTGGGGAAGTTTCTGGTGGTATGACGGATACTCAACGAATTATTTGACGGAGTATCTCCCGCGCCGAAGCACGGACCGCAAAAGGCTGTCTTAATGTTTGCGCCTGCCGCCATAAGGGCTGAGATGGCGCCTTTTTCCATCAGATCCATAAATACCGGCTGAGAAGACGGATACACAGATAAGGTAAATGCGTCATTGCCTGTGGATGCGTTCTTCAGGATATGAGCCGCCTCCATCACGTTGGTATATGTACCGCCGGCACAGCCTGCGATGATTCCCTGCTGCACCTGCAGACCTTTTGCCGTGATCTTGTCTGTGAGGCAGAAATGCAGATCCGGATTATCCGTAATAGACGCTGCGCTCTTCTCCACTTCCCTTAAGATATCTCCGGGATTTGCGATCACTTCATCTATCTCATAAGTGTTGCTGGGATGGAACGGCAACGCGATCATCGGTTTTACCGTGCTGAGATCCACATAGACCATCCCGTCATAATAAGCCACGTCCTTAGGATCAAGTTTTCTGTAATCTGCCTCTCTTCCGTGAAGGGCGAGAAATTCTCTTGTATCCTCATCTGTTCTCCATACCGAAGTAAGGCATGTGGTTTCCGTAGTCATAACATCGATGCCATTCCGGTAATCGGTTGTCATGGAAGAGACTCCGGGACCTACAAACTCCATTACACGGTTTTTCACGTATCCGTTTTTGAAAGCCGCGCCGATAATGGCGAGGGCGATATCCTGAGGTCCGACACCCGGATTCGGCTTTCCTGTCAGATAAATTGCAACGACTCCCGGATAAGCTACATCATACGTATCCCGAAGAAGCTGTTTTACCAGCTCGCCGCCGCCCTCGCCGATGGCCATTGTTCCCAGTGCGCCGTATCTTGTATGGGAATCAGAGCCCAAAATCATCCTGCCGCAGCCTGCCATATTCTCTCTCATATACTGGTGGATCACGGCAATGTGCGGAGGAACATAAATGCCGCCGTATTTCTTTGCGGCTGACAGTCCGAATACATGGTCATCCTCATTGATGGTTCCTCCTACCGCACACAACGAATTGTGACAGTTTGTCAGAACATACGGAATCGGAAACTTTTCCATTCCGGACGCCTTGGCCGTCTGGATGATTCCTACAAACGTAATGTCATGTGATGTCATTGCATCAAATCGGATCTTTAAATTATCCATGTTACCGGATGTATTGTGTGCCTCGAGGATTGAATAAGCGATGCTTCCCTTTTTGGCACTCTCTTTGTTGTAGATCTTATTTTCGGATTCCGGGATGATCTCCTGACCGTTTACCAGGAACACCCCTCCGTCATAAAGCTTTACCATTGGTTTTCTCCCTGCTACCTCGTTCCGTTTCTACAGTTATTCTTTTATCTGCCTTACAACATCCATTATCGTGCCGTCGCGGGCTTCGATAATTCCCACAACACGCTCCCCGAACTCTACCGGATCGGGTTCTCCTACGATTCCGTAAGCGATATCTCTAAGCTCCTCGATGGTCTTAAGGGGCACCGAATCTGCCTTTCTTAAGGCTTCTAACAGATCCTGTCTTGCCGGATTTACCGCCACGCCGTAATCCGTTACAACCACATCCACCGACTCTCCCGGCGTTGTAACTGTCGTAACATCGGTGCAGATCGCCGGGATCCTGCCCTGAAGCAGCGGACAAATGACAATAGTGCACTTAGCGCCCTGAGCCGCATCCGGATGGCCGCCCTGGGCTCCCGTGATCATTCCGTCAGATCCCACAACCACATTGCAGTTAAACTTCACATCCACCTCAAGTGCCGCAAGTACCACATAATCCAGCTTGTTAACAAAAGCTCCCTTGTTAAACGGGTTTGCGTAGGCGCCGGCGCTGATACGAAAATGATTCTGCCTTACGATATTGTTTACCGCGTCGAGGTCAAACGCCTGTGTATCCATCAGACATCCGATCTGACCTGCTTCTAACATATCCACCATCGGCTTTGTCATTCCGCCTACGGCAAAACCCATCTTTATTTCTCTCTCTTTCATAACCTTGCCAAGGGAGATGGCTGAGGCGATGGAGGCTCCGCCTACACCTGTCTGATACGAAAAGCCGTTTTTGAAATAGGGTGTGTTCACAACGACCTGGGTGCAATACTCAGCCATCATAAGCTTTCTGACATCGGTGGTGGGTTTCGCAGCGCCGGTAGCGATTTTTTCCGGAAGACCGATCTGATCTACCACACACACATAATCAACCTTTGTACCTGCTACATGAGCAGGATAGTTTGGAAAGGGTACAAGGCAGTCGGTCACGGCAACTACTTTATTTGCATGATTTCCATCCACAAATGAATACGACAGCACGCCGCAATTGCTCTTGCCTCCGACTGCCCTGCAGTTGCCGTAATCGTCGCAGGTAGGCGCACCGATAAAGGAAATATCGATAGTCGTCTCTCCCGTCTGTATGGCGCGGACACGGCCGCCGTGAGAACGCATTATGGCAAGACCTTTTAATTTTCCTTTTGAAATGGCCTCGCCGATCTTTCCCCGGACTCCGGAGGACTGTATCCCGGTAATGGTTCCGTCTTCTATCATCGGCACCAACGCATCATGAGCCTTTCCGAGAGAAGATGCGCAAATGGTAACATCCTTGATGCCCATTTTCTGTACTTCCCTCATGACCATGTTTACCACAAGATCACCTTCTCTGAAATGGTGATGAAATCCCAACGTCATTCCGTTATGAGCACCGCATTTTACCAGCGCCTCATGAATTGAACCTACCATTTTGCTGGTGTTGTGATCCATAACCACCTTTACAACAGGACCCTGCTTGTGGAATTCCATTCCTTCTTTGTAGTTATTTCCCTGAAAAACTTCCTTACCTGTCTTTATAAGAATCTCTTCAGGAATCTCTCTCCCAACTGCATTGATCATCTTATAAATCCCCCTTGTACACCCCGGATGCCTTTGCGAGCTCGATCACTCTTTTTGCTCCGTCGTAAAATGCTATATCAATCATTTTTCCGTCAACGGTAAATACTCCGATTCCCTGCGCCTTTTTCTCGTCAATCTCCTTTACCACCTTCTCGGAGAATATGATCTCCTTTTCCGTCGGTGTGTAAATTTTGTGCACAGGAGCTATCTGTCTCGGATTGATAATGGACTTTCCGTCAAATCCCATCATCTTGATCATTTTTACTTCTTCCTCGAAGCCTTCCATATCATCGAGATTTGTAAATACGGTATCAAAGCACTGAACCTTTGCAGCTCTTGCCGCAATGATCATCATCTGCCTTGCTCCGGCAAACTCGATACCCGTTCCCGAGATCGTTGTCTGAAGATCCTTTGAATAATCTCCGCCGCTTAACGCGATACCGAAAAGCCTGTCGGATGACTTGCATATCTCCAAGGCATTCATAACACCCATGGCAGATTCCAGCGCCGCCATAATAAGGGTTTTACCTTCCGGAACTCCAAACTCCGCTTCCGCTTTTTTTATTTCCTCTTCCACCAGTTTCACATCGGCGGCGCTCTCCGTCTTCGGGATACGGATCGAATCGGCTCCGCCTGCCACGCATACTCTTATGTCTTCTTTCCAGTATCCGGTGTCCAGACCGTTTATACGAACCACACGCTCAACTCCATGATAATCGATCTCCTGCAGTGCGTGATAAAGGGAATATCTTGCCGCGTCCTTTTCTTTTTCGGCTACCGCATCCTCGAGATCCAGCATAATTGAGTCCGGCTTGTAGATGTACGGATCCTTTATGAGTCCCGGTTTCTGGCAGTTCAGAAACATCATGGTTCTTCTTAATCTCTTCTTATTCGGATTCATCTGATCTCACCTCCCCAGGGCAGATCATCCGTCTGTCCCTTTGAACGGTATACCGCACACTCCACGCGGGCCTTAAGGGTGCAATCCAATGCGCCTTTATCCACGACGTGTATTCTCGCGTCTGTTACATTCAGTCGATCCAATGTCTCCATTATTACCTTTTTTATCTGTCTTCCATACTGCTGCATAACACTGCTGTCCAGCTCCAATGTGATTCCGTTGTTATCCCCGTCATTCGGCTCAACCGTCACCATGGCATCACTGGATTCCAGGGTTCCGGCAACTGCCGGTTTTTCAATCTTCACTTTTTATTCCTCCCCGGTTTTTTGATATACTCCCGGAATCTTTTTGATGGAGGGTTCCGGGAGTACTCCTTTCTTATCCTGATTATAAAATCCACAACCTGCCTGTGTATAATTGCCAAAATGAATGATGCTATACAAATAAATTATATATACCGGTTATAGAAAGAACTGCTAAGATCACCAGGTTAATGGCTGATACGGCAAAGAGCTCGATAAAAAGCTTATTTTGCGGGAATCTCTTTTCGGAATCCTTCTGCTGTGCCACGCCTGCCATGATCAGGGCGCCTGTTGTAGAGATAGGTGTATAACCTGCGATTGTGCCGCCGATAACAACCATGGCAACCAATGATACTCCCGATATGCCGATGCCGCTGGCAAGTCCTCCGCAAACCGGAATCAGGGTCGGGAATACGACTCCGAGTCCTGAAGAGAAGAATGACATGACACCGGCAAGGATAGCCATTATCGGATTTGCGCTGGCCTTTCCCATAACACTTTCCAAAGCGGATACAAGAATATCAACACCGCCCGAAAGCGAGATAACATTCATAAGGATACCGACGCCAAGAACCATGATGATAACGTTCCACGGAATCCCCGCAACCGCTTTCTTTTCATCTCCGCATTTGAAGATACAAAGAACGGAACCGATGAGGAAGCCTGAAAGTCCTGCGTTCCATGAAAGCACCAGCACACCAAAAGCCAGAGCCGCAAGTCCCGCAATTGATGCCCACTGCTGCAGGCTGAATTTCGGAAGAACTTCTTTCCGAGCAATCTCTTCGCTGACTTTTTCTACCTTCCAGCCTTTGTAATAGATGTAGACAACGATGGCACATATCACTGTTGTAAGAATAGTGCAAAACATGATGGGCACCGTATCCGGAGTCAGTCCCTGCTCTTCCATAAGATTACGTACAACCGCAGCCTCCGGTGTCAGAGGACTCATACGCCCTGCCATGGCACCCATATCTCCGATGATCGAAGTCATGATGGGATTTATTCCGGCCGACAATGAAATTGGAATGGAAATGAGCGGGATGATTGCAAGACAAGGAATCGATCCCGGTCCTACGGCGCTGAGTATCATACCGATGATAAACATAACAAAGGGAATCGTTCTGGCCGGCACTTTGCTTACAATCTTCTTTGCCGCAAGCTCTAAGGTTCCGTTTCCGTTAATGATAGCGAAAAGATATGTAACTCCTGCCATCTGAACAAAAAGCGATGTACTAAAACCCGACACCACATCAGATATCGAAAGGCTGTTGGAAAATACAATGGCAAGGATCATAGCAAAACCTATGCTTAAAATACCGACGTTAATATTGCGTACAAAACCGATCACTATAGCAACAAATAATAATATTAAAGAAATCAATCCTAAACTCATAATCCTTCTCCTTTACGCAAATACGATGCAAACCGGGCTTTCCGTATCAATCACATTTCCTGTCGGCCTAAGCTGTCCAACGGTTGGATCAAATACGAATTCCACGATTGTGTCACTGTCTTCATTTGCCACATAACACTTCCTGTTCTGCGCAAAGCAAAAGAATCTCGGAGTCTTGCCCAGACATGGGAAGAATCCCGTATTTTTCATATATCCCGTCATGGGGTCGATACGGTAAACCGCAATGCTGTCGGTGTAACGGTTAGATACAAGGACGTATTTTCCGCTTGGATCTACCATTACCTCGCTGGCGTCGGAATAACCCGTCACCGTTTCGGGAACTGTGCTGAGCTCCTGAAGAGCCTCGAAGCTGCCGTCTTCCTCATTAAAAGAGAAATAAAGAACCTTGTTGCCCTTTTCCTCACACATATAGAGCCAGCGATTATTCGGATGCATGGCTGCGTGTCTCGGCTCATCCCATGTTCTCGACATAAACTGCGCGGTCTGTGTGAGAGTTCCGTTCTCATGATCATATTTCAATGCTCTCATCTGACCGTATCCATTGACGCGTCCCTGGGCACACGCAAAAATATAATTTTTGTTCTGATCCCAAAGGCACTGATGAATGGTAGAAACCTTGCCTTCCTCCTTGCCTTCATATGTATAAGACGCGATAACATCTCCCAGGCTTCCGTCTGCATTTCTTTTGATCGTGTATAAGGTTCCGCCCTGCAGGGTTGCCACGATCACATTTCTGTTTTCCTTATCTACGGTGATATCTACGGGGTTCTTGCCGCCGATATCTACCGTATTCAGATGCTCCAATGTGTGATCCTCAAGAATCCTGTAGCTGCTGACCTTTGTAAAATCCCCATGTACCGAATAGAGAAATTCCTTGTTCTCATCCAGAGTCTGATAAGAGGGATTCGGTTCCACACAAAGGCACTGGATCAACTTCCATTCTCCCGTCTCCTCACAAATCTCATAGACACTTATGCCCTTTCCCCGGGCATTCCTTTCTTTGGTTGTCCTGCAGCCAACATACGCATAGCTCATACCTATAACCTCCTCGTTACTTCCTTCACAAACCGGGGTAGCGCTCCCCCATCACTTTTCCTTAAGAAAATCATAGGTAATTGCTCTATAAAGTTGAAATTCGCAAGACGACTAAAAAGGCCATTCCACAATGGAATGACCTTTCTTACGCAAGCTGATACCGGACCTTGTATCGGAATTTTTGACTTTTTGCTCTCCCTGATACAGCATTGCTACGTACTTTGTACTCCCGCAATGCTTAAAAAGCATTCGTAATCCGCTCATTTTTCTACGAAAAATGGCTACTTACTCATGTTTTTGCGGGTCACAAGGTCAAAAATCCTCTTACAAGCAAGCTTGTATCGGAATTTTTGACTTTTTGACCCTGGTATCACATCATATTTACTTGATAATATTCTTCTACATAACTGATAAACTCCGTGATCGCCTCGCTTTGAAAGCATCTGTCTGCCATCATAAGCCAGACTCTGCGGCTTACGGGATTTCCTTTTGAATCGTAGACCGGGATTTTCTGCAGCTTCTCCTCATTCACCTTCCAGCCGGTTCCGAACACGAAAGTAACTCCTATCCCGCTTTCCACCATTTCCAGCGCTATATCGGTATACGGAACACTGTAGGTTCCGTGAGGAATCTCGCCGAAACGGTTCTGCCACCACTGATTTACCATAAGACGTACAACGGGATTGTAGTTAGATTCGATAAGGGTATGCTGCACGATTTCTTCGAATTCCATTCCCTTAGGCGTGACCATGTACATTTCCTCATTCATGAGGCATACCTTCTCGCCAAGGTATGTAAAATCTCCGCAGATCACACCTATATCCAGGCTGCCGTTCGTCAGCTGCTGGATTATCTGATCGCTGGAATTGGCTACTGTCTTGATCTGGAGATTGTTATATTTTTTCAGATAGCCCATCAACAGATCCGGCATATGGATTCGCGCAAATGAATTCGGGACGCCGATCTTCAAAAGATCCTTTCCCTTTTTTCCACAGAAGTGATATTCGATCTCACCGAGAAAATCAACCATGATACGGGCTTTTCCCACAAGATACTTCCCTTCTTCCGTAAAAAGGACTCCCTGACTATTGCGCTTTACAACCTCTATTCCCCATTCATTTTCTATGGCGCGAACCCTTTTTGTCAGAGCAGACTGCGTCATGAACATTGCGGAGGCCGCCTTGGTCATGCTCTTATTTTCATACAAAGCGATTAGAATCTTCCAGTCAATATTGTTCATTTTTTCCTTTGCCTTATATATCTCTCTACATAAGTCACAAACTCTTCCAGACAGGGCGACAGCCTTTTATTTTCGGAATAAATAAACCAGGTGTTTCTCGTTACCTCATTGCCCGCCTTATCGACGATGGGCTGCAGACACAGACCGTGCACGTTTTCGAAATTATCCGGAAGAAAACATATGGTATAACCTACGCCCCTGGCGATAAGCTGCCAGGCAACATCCACATATCCTACCACCATTCCCGATGGAAACTCCGTTCCGAACCGCTCACGCCACCAGCCCTGCAAAATCTCCGCTGATCGATCATTTGTCTTGTATCCCAGATACTGCATGCCGGGAAGATCATCTATATTTACAGGCTCTTGCGTAACAAGATAGGCCGCATTTTTCCCTATAAGTGTACGGTTTACCGGTCCGTCATAGTCTCCCCTGATGAAGCCCACGTCGATGGAATTATCCAGCATCTTGCGGAACAGCAGATTACTCTGCTCATTGACGATGGCAAAATTGATATTGGGATGTTCCCTGCGATAATCAAGAAGCAGATCCGAAAGAGCATATTTACTGAATGTGTAGGAAGAGCCGATCACTATTTCGCCCACCGAAGTTTCCTTCATCGCCTTCAGTTCTTCCTTTGTCTTTTTCAGAAAATCAATGTAGATCGCAGCCCGGCCGGCAAGATATTTACCCTCTTTGGTGAATTCCAGCCCTCTGGGAGTGCGGTCGACAATGGTTGTCTGCAGCTCTTCCTCTATATTTTGCAGCCGTTTTGTAAGGGATGGCTGGGTCATATAAAAAAGATTTGCAACCTTCGTCATATTCGGATTTTTCTCAAGTTCATATATGATTTCCCAATCTGTATCTTTCATCACGGGTCTCCTTTGCACTTGTATCCACAAAAAAGGAAGCTGAAAATTGCTTATGCAAAAGTATAACATAAACAATTTTTCAGCTCAACAATCCCGAAGAAAGGGGGGCGAACTCGGGCAATATAAATAATTTTTACTGCATTATCTGTCTTATGGTCTCAAGAAGATAATCTGTAAACTCTGCGGCGCTTGCGTCCTCGGCAAGTGTCGTTACTACCAGTTTTTTCTCGGTTACTGTGCATATTTCAAGAGCCTTTTCCAGAATCTCATTACGGTCGGCATATCCGATGTGGATCAGCATCTGTCCGATGGCACGGATAAGACTGCAGGGATTTGCATAGGCACCTCTTCCGTGAGACATAAGATAAGGAGCCGTGCCGTGGATTGCCTCAAAAAGAGCATATTTATTACCGATGTTCGATGAGCAGGCATTTCCCAGACCGCCTGCATGCTCCGCAGCAACATCCGTTACGATGTCTCCGTAAAGATTCGGAAGCACAACCACCTCTATGCCCGCGTTAAAATCCTTATCCAGCATTTTCGCGCACATGGCATCAACGAGGCGTTCCTGAATCTCAATTTCCGGATATTCCTGTCCCACCTTGCGAACGGCCTTTATAAAATTGCCGTCAACAAGCTTCACGATATTTGCCTTTGTAACGATCGTTACATTTTTTTTGCCGTTTTTTCTGGCAAATTCAAAGGCAGCCCTGGCAATGCGCTCGCTTCCCTGTTTCGTCTGAACCTTAAAATCCACGGCGAGGTCGTCATCTACCTGGATTCCTTTATTTCCCCAGATATATTCACCTTCTATATTCTCTCTGAAAAATGTCCAGTCTATATTTTTATCCGGAATCTTAATGGGTCTTACCGCCGCAAAAAGCTCAAGCTCTCTTCTTAACAGACTGTTGGCACTTACAAGATTGGGAAGTCCGTCTCCCGCTCTCGGCGTAACCATGGGGCCCTTCACAAGCACGTCACATGCCTTAATTTGAGGAATAATGTCCGAAGGAAGGCTTTCCATTTTTGCCACGCGGTTTTCGATGGTCATGCCTTCGATCTGCCTGATCTCGATTTTTCCGGCTTCCATTTCTGTCCCCACAAGCTCACTTAGAACACGAAGAGCCTGCTCCATAAGGATCGGTCCTACTCCGTCACCCGGAAGTATTCCGATGACGATCTTTTCTTTTTTGCCAAAATCCGTTACTTCCTGACTTTCCTTCATGCGCTCAATTCTATCTGATTCCGCTGCAATAAGCTCTCCGAATTTTTCCTGAGCCATCCTGATATTTTCCGTTGTTATCGCACTCATTTTAGGCCTCCTGCTTATTTTGATCTAACTGATTTTTTAAATAACGAAGCTGTCCTCCGCTTAATACGACATCCACCTCATTGTCTGTAAGATCAAGTTTTACCTCAAAGGAAATATTCTTTGTAAGATCCTTCACCTGCACTTTGCGTGTCGGTATCTGATCAAGGAGCTGTGTAATCTCCAGTTCATCCCCCTGGTCGATCCTGTCATAATCCTTGGGATCCGCAAAAAGCATGGGGATGATCCCGTGATTTACAAGATTTCCTTTATGTATACGTGCGATGCTCTTGGCAATGACGCATTTCACCCCGAGAAACATGGGATTAATGGCGGCATGCTCCCTGGAAGAGCCCTGACCATAGTTTTCTCCGCCTATGATAATGCTCTTTCCCAGTTCCTTTGCTCTTGCGGCAAAATCCGGCGCATATCTGTGATAGCAATACTGTGACATAAGCGGAATATTCGACCGCATGCTGGAGAATTCCGCACTTGCCGGAGTAATATCGTCCGTCGAAATATTGTCTCCGCCCTTTAAGCTGACCGGTGCCTTTAAATACTGCTCCGGAATCTCCGGTACCGGAAGGAATTTGATGTTCGGGCCTCTGACGATTTCAACCTGTTTCGCCTCTTCTTCCGGAATGGGCTTGATTATCATGTTGTCGTTATTATCATAAAACTCGGGCTCCTTTATCTTTGCAAGCTCTGTTACCTTATCTCCGAGGATATCCCGCGCCGTCGCAAATGTTCCCGTAATAGCAGTCGCCGCCGCATTCTCCGGACTAACAAGATATATCTTTGCATTGGGATTTCCGGCTCTCCCCTTGAAATTCCGGTTCGATGTTCGCACAGCAACGCCTTCCGTTGCCGGAGTCTGCCCGATGGCACAACATGGTCCGCAGGCGATCTCAAGGAAACGCACACCTGCATCCATCATCATATCCACGTATCCGTCCTTAAGAAGCGCCTTGTAGGTCTGTCTTGAATTCACGGCACAGGTGCAGCTGACGTTGTCGTTTACCTTGTGTCCTTTAAATACAAGTGCCGCCTTCGCAACATCCGCATAGCTGGTATTGGTACAGCTTCCGATAAATACCTGCTGCACGGGAAGCTTCTCTACTTCGCGCAAAGGTTTTACATTATCCGGCTGATGAGGACATGCCACGAGAGGCTCCAGTTCGCTTAAGTTGATATCTATTTCTTCATCATATTCGGCATCCGCATCCGGGAGAAGCTCAACAAAATCACCTTCTCTTCCCTGTGCCTTCATAAATTTTCTTACCTGTTCATCTGCGGGGAAGATAGAAGTTGTGGCTCCCATCTCAGCGCCCATGTTGGTTATGGTAGCTCTTTCCGGCACCTCAAGTGTTTCCGCACCGGGTCCGACGTATTCGTATACATTTCCCAGACCGCCCTTAATAGTTACCTTGCGAAGCATCTCGAGGATAACTTCCTTGGCATTTATTCCCGGCTGAAGCCTTCCCGTAAGATTCACCTTTATGACTCTCGGCATCTTAAGACGCATGGGGACTCCCGTCATGGCCGTTGCAACGTCCATTCCGCCGACACCGATGCAGAGCATTCCGATGGAGCCTCCGTGGGGCGTATGACTGTCTCCGCCCATGCTTATTTTCCCCGGAATACCGAATCTCGCAACGTGAACACTGTGACAAATACCGTTTCCCGGCCTTGATACATGTACTCCGAATCTCTTTGCCGCCGTTGTCAGATAAATATGATCATCCGGGGTTTTGTGATCCACATAAAGCAGATTGTGATCCAGATAGCTGACACTGCACTGCGTACGGATCCTGTCAAGACCGATGGCCTCGAATGCCAGATATGTCATAACCGCGTTAATATCATGTGTCAGTGTCTGATCAACCTTGATAAAGACTTCTTCGCCCGGAACCATGCTTCCGGATACATAATGTGATTCAATAATCTTTCTCGTTATTGACTTACCCATAGCTTTCCTCTCCTTTTACGCCAACTCCATAAGAACTCTCGGAAGTATCTCTCCTGTTTCCTCCATTTTGCGGATCGTGGCTGCCTCAGCCCTCATTTTCCTATCCGCACGCTCCATGATCACCTCAGCTTCCTCCGGTCGTATGACTATGACTCCGTTTTCATCCCCTACAATGTAATCTCCCGGGTGAACTTCTATATCACCGCAGACGACAGGGACATTTAGTGCGCCCTCGGGCTTTTTTCCGCCGCCTCCGGGTGTTATATTTGTCGCAAATATCGGGAAACCCGCCTTGGCACATCCTTCAAGATCGCGATACGCTCCGTCAATAACAACTCCCGCGAGTCCTTTACGCAATGCGCAAAGACTTCTGTGGTCGCCCCACAGTGCCGCATTTCCGGAATTTTCTGCCGCAATGACCAGAACGTCTCCTTTATTTGCCGCAAGGATCGCATCCGGCACGATTCCGCCTCCGCCATAGGGCACCTGAACCGTAAAAGCAGTTCCCACAATTTTCTCATCGGTAATCTGTCTTTGTATCCTGAATGCCATTGTCCGGTATCCATCCGGACCCGCTCCGTCACACAATTCAGGGGTAGAATAGTTTGACAGTTTTTTAAGTATTTCCTGCTCCGTCACCGTCGTTCCCTCCTTTTTTATTTTCATCATACCCGTAAGAATTCTATTTTTAAAATTCACTTTATTTATGTGATGATTCCTAATATGAATCGTAAAATCCGTTCTCAAACCCATGATTTTCATGTATGTTAAGAAAAAAAATAAAGGTACTCAGACTTATAAGGAGGAACGCGCCATGCCAAGGAATTCGAAAGAAGTCTTTACGGAAGTCTCTTTGATACAGATGCTGGATGCCCGTGAAAAAAGAGCACTTTATCAAAAGCGCCTCATTGCCGGTCACAAAAAGCCTTTAATCTGCTTTACGATGAATGTGGCCGGTCCCATTAAGAATTCTCTTTTAATAAGACGCGGCTTTCAGGCAGGTCTTAACGATCTTAAGCTTCAGCTTAAAAGGATCAATGCTGCTGTTGTTTTTGAAAATGTTTGGGAAAATATTACAGGAAATGAGGCATTTCTTGTCGTCGATGAGGACGCAAATGTGTTAAAGGAAATATGCTGCAGTATTGAGGATGCCGATGATCTCGGCCGGCTTTATGACATTGATGTTCTCACACCCGCACCGGATTCACCCTCCCTGTTCGTCAGGATAGGAAGATCAGAACTGAATAAAGCGCCCCGCCGCTGCCTTCTTTGCGGCAGACCTGCCAAAGAATGCTCATCCAGGCGACTTCACAGTGTAAAAGAGCTTCAGGAAAGAACCAAATGCATTCTTTCTGATTCGCTTCGAGACCGTGATTCCGAGCGCATCGCGGAGCTTGCTGTTCGATCTCTTTTGTATGAGGTTTCGGTAACTCCGAAGCCCGGTCTTGTAGACAGGGATAACAACGGCAGCCACAAGGACATGAATTTCTATTCGTTTCTTAACAGTGCCTCGGCTCTCTGGCCATATTTCAAAAAATGTGCCGAGCTTGGAATCGATCATTGTGATGATGAAAACCCCCGGGAGCTTATGCCCTTCTTAAGGGAGGCCGGGAAATCTGCAGAAGCAAAAATGCTTCACGCCGCAAATGGTGTGAACACTCACAAAGGAGCGATCTTCAGCATGGGAATCGTCTGTGCTGCGATCGGCGCGTTAAAGGCATATGAACGAACAAGTCCCGAAGCCGTATTTGAGAAATGTTCTGCCATAACAAAAGGCCTTACGGAATCCGACTATGCGGATCTTACTGCCGAAAATGCCAAAACAGCGGGTCAAAGGATTTATTTAAAGTACAACCTCAAAGGGATCAGAGGCGAAGTGGAAGCGGGATTCCCTGCCGTAAGAGATCATGGCCTTCCGGCTCTTGAAAGGCTTCTGGCTGAAGGATATTCAGAGGACGAAGCGGGTGCGTTCACGCTCATTGCCATTCTTGCTCATTCAACCGACACAAATCTCATCGCAAGAAGCGACAGAAAAACCCAGCAGCTCTGCTCCTCTTTTGCTCAGATTTTTCTGAAAAAGCAGCCATCTACGGAGCTTTTAAAAAAGGCAGATGATGCCTTCATTGAAAAAAATCTCTCCCCCGGCGGCTCGGCAGACCTTCTTGCCGTAAGCTGGATGATGCACTTTGTAACAAAAGAGCCATTGCTTCATTGAAGGAATGACACTACGGTCAGAAAACCTTTTGACCTCATCATCAAAGGATAAACGCCATGTCAAATGATTATTCGATTATAACAATACGCAATGATGATGCCGCCGGTATGGCTCGAGTTGAAGCGCTTCTTGCAGAGGAAGGCATTCGTCGTGATCCGAATCTTGATCATACCTGTGCTATCGCAGATCCTGACGGAAATTTCATCGCTACAGGGAGCTGCTTTTTAAACACTCTTCGCTGTTTCGCGGTAGACAGCACTCACCGGGGAGAGGGATTGCTGGCAGATCTGCTTTTACTCCTGATAGATGTGCAGTTCAAACGTGGAAACACAAGACTTTTTTTATACACAAAGCCTGATGCGGCAGTGCTTTTTTCTTCTCTTGGATTTTATGAGATCGCCAGAGTAGGGAATACCCTTGTATTCATGGAAAATCGAAGAAACGGTTTTTCGGATTATTTAAAAAGTCTTGAAAAGTCGAAAAGTCAGGATTCCTCCGCTGCCATCGTAATGAATGCCAATCCTTTTACGTTAGGTCATCAGCATCTGGTGGAAAATGCCTCCAAAAAATATGATCATGTACACGTTTTCGTCTTAAGTGAAGACAGTTCCGTGTTTCCTTTTGAAATTCGGAAAAAGCTGGTGCAGCTCGGCTGCGCTCACCTTCCAAATGTCTTAATACATGAAAGCGGTCCTTACATCATCAGCAACGCAACCTTCCCCAGCTATTTTATCAAAGATGAAGATTCTGTTATTTCAACTCAGGTCTTACTTGATATCGCGATCTTTCGCCGTATCGCGGGTCATCTTAATATCACCGCCCGATTCGTCGGTGAAGAACCTAACAGCCATGTTACAAGTCTTTACAATGAGCTATTATCCTCTGAGCTTCCGAAGTGCGGCATCGAATGCAGGATCATCCCGCGAAAAAAAGCCGGCGATCGTCCCATCAGTGCCTCTGATGTCCGTCTCTGCCTGCAAAACGACGATTTTCTCCCGTTGCGTTCCCTTGTTCCTGACAGCACCTACAGTTATCTTACCTCGGAGGCCGCAATTCCGGTGATCGCGAAAATCAAAGCTTCCGGGTCTGTTATTCATTACTGATCTTCTGTTTTACAGTAACTGCTTACTGCCATTTTGCCGTTTTTTATCTCTGTTTTTATCGCGCCGCATAATCCAGTCTGGAGCCAGTGCGCTCCGGATTCTTCGATGCGCTTAAGTGTCGCCGCGTCGGGATGACCGTATGTGCTGTTTTTCGGCGCGGAGATTATGCATAATGTCGGTGAGATTTCTTTTAAAAACTCTTCCCCGCTGGAATTTTTCGAGCCATGATGGGCAACCTTCAGATAATCGTACTCTCCGAATTTTCCCGCAAGCTCTTCTTCACGCTCAAATCCGATATCTCCTGTAAACAACGCCTTAAATCCATTGTATTCAATGCTGAGAACGAGAGAGTTTTCGTTTCCGTCCTCAACGTTCTCCACCTTGCCGGGACTTATGGTACACATGACGAGTTCGCCGCTTTTAAGCCTGTCTCCGGCTTTAAAATAAATCGTTTCGGCTTTCGCAAGAACTGCCAGTTCTTCTATCTGACTTCCGGCATCGGTCTGTCTCATCCAATACGGCATAACAACATGTTCTACCCTGACCGCCGTCTCTTTTTCGGAGATCATTTCCAGCAGCTCGATTACTCCGCCTATGTGATCATCGTCGTTGTGGGTAACAAACACGGTTTCGACACGTCTTATACCCTGCGCCTTTAAATACGGCAGTATCACACGCCTTCCCACCTCGCTTTCGGAGCTGCTGCCGCCATCGATAATAAACACTTTTCCTCCGTCGTTTATAACGGCACAATCGCCCTGTCCCACATCCAGCGATGTGATGGAAAATCCTTCCGGCAACCTTATTATGGGTGCAAGAATAAAAATCCCTATTGCCGCCAGCATCATCACTCTGCGGGGATGCACCCTTACGTGAAACAATAGTCTTCTGTAACTGAAAGTGCCTATTTCAAATAATTCGCTTGTATCGCCCTTTTTCCTTGACTCCATACCATTTCTTAATATAAGAATGATCATCAGCGCCCCCGCAAAAGATGTGAGAGATTGCCACACCGCCGGCTTTCCGGATATGAACACGGAAAACGGCAGTTTACTTATAAGATCGCCCACTATATCTATCCCGGCCGTTATGATTCCCGGCAGGAACAGCAGTAGCTTTGCAATGGGCATGGAAAACAAGCTTGCGACAGCTCCGGCAAAGCCGAAGGGCATGATTATCCCCATAAGCGGCACAAAAAGCATATTTGCAAAGATTGAATAAGTTGGAAATTCGCTGAAATGATAAAGAACTATGGGAAATGTCATTAGATTTACGCTGAGCCACACGACGGCGGCATCCATGAGCGTCTTTTTTATTTTTGAAGCTTCTTTTTTTCGAATGAGGCTCTTTTTAAGCACTGGTGAAACACAGGATATGGCCGCGGCTGCGGCAAAGCTTAGCTGAAATCCCGACCTGAAAAGAGCCATTGGACGGATCATCAGCATTATTATCCCCGCAAATGAGAGCGCGCTTATGCTGTCGTAGCTTCGAAGAAATACCGTCGCCAGCTGCAAAACCGTAAACATTATGGCTGCCCTTATGGAGGAATCCCCCGCTCCCGTAAAAACACAGTACACGCAGGCGGCAACTGCCGCAATAATAGACGCCGGCGCCTGTTTCAGCCTTATAAACAGCAAAAGCTTCTTTGCGCCTCCGCCTATTATGGCCACGTGCATTCCTGAAACCGCCAGCAGATGCAGAAGTCCCGATACCGAGTAATTCAGCCGGGTTTCGTCCGTTATCTCCGTTTTGTCTCCTAAGAGCATTGCGCAAAGTGCAGAAGCATTCGACTCTCCCATGACCGTATTTAGATTGTCCCGCAGTTTTTCCCTTACCGATGTGATCAGTTCGCCAGGCGAAAATTCCGGGATTTCCGTTACTTTATAATGCTCCGCGTACATAAAAATGTAGCAGTTGTCGGCGGCATAATAATCTGCCGCATCAAAGCCTCCCGGATTCTTCGCGTTTTCGTAAAGCTCCGGCTCGCCGTATATTACTATTTTACTTCCTATGGTTAATCGTGAATCTTCTTTTGATGTGTATAATCTGATGTTGTTAAGCGGAACTTTTTCAGACCCGTCTGCTGATGTGCTGCAGGCTTCTTTAAATGAAATGTTTTTTATCAGATATGAACCTTTTATAAAATAAGAAATGCTGTTTTCTTTCTCTTCTCTTGACGCCACGACTCCGCTTATTATGCAGTTTTCGCCCTCAAGCCCGCTGACAAGCGTCCTTAAAGCTTTATCCGGCTCACCCCAGAGGTAAAAGCCGGACGTCTTCATTATTATGATAAATGCGATAAGAGAAAGAAAAGCAATGCACAGAGGTCGCTGCCTCATATACCTTCCTTTCGTTTATCAAGCGTTATAGATATGGTCTATAGATGTGCCGTCGGAAAATTCTACCGACGTGTCACCGTTTATAAGAAATTGTACTTTTTGTACGCTGCACACGGACGCAATTGATTCCACGATGGATTCCAGCGCCATTTCACTGTCGTAAAGTGCCATTGCCTGCACCGCGTTTTCATCAAAATTCACATAGCATACTCCATCCTGAGTAGTCACGCTCAGGTATGTAAGTGTACTCGGCACAGAAGAGCTTCTGCTCGCAGTGTCCTGCGGTCCTTTTATGATCTCGTCCAACACAACCTGCTCCAGCGGCACATTGCTGTTAAAGTAGACGGTTCTCGTCTCCGGCGCAAGCTTCTTTCCGGCCAAATCCAGGAAATACAGCTTCATTTCCGCACTGGTATAAATATTAACCTCGTTTCCGGAATGTATTACAAAATCGTCCGTTTGCAGGCTGTTTATATCGTTTCCGTTAGAATCCAGCAGCGGCTCTGACTGTATCGTTATGTATACGCTGTCCACACCGTCAAGCTGTTCAAATGAAAGCGTAAGACCCGCCATAAGCATAAGCTTCTCCGCATTTGTAAGGGAACCGTAATCTCCCGACAGGTCGATATCAAACCTCTGTACCTCGCTATTGTAATTATATGAAGCAACGGTTAATCCGTTTTGCAGCACAGAACTGGAAGAATCTTCCTCATCGGACGAAGCCTTAGCAATCTCGTCTATGATGCTGTCGACGTTGCCTTCAGTATATTCCGTTCCGATCTCGGTGCTTTCGCTTACGAGACCGTCTCCCGAGGCGTTTATGCGATATACGCTTACGCCGCTCTTTTCCTCGTTATCAGATCCGCATCCCACCAAAGAAAACAGCATTGCCGATGCTAAAAACAAACATAATCGTCTTTTCATTGTTTGCCTCCTATGCAATGTAGATCAGCGGGATTCGGATATGGAACGTGCTTCCCTCGTGTTCAATGCTCTCAGCCTTAATGGCGCCCTTATGCATCGAGATGGCGCTCTTAACAATGGCAAGTCCCAGCCCCGTTCCGCCTATTTCACGGGAATGGCTCTTATCCACACGGTAAAATCTCTCAAATATCTTCTCCGTGGCATCCTTCGGCATTCCGATGCCGGAATCGGAAATGGTTATGTAAAAATACTTATGATCGGCGTTGAGGGAAATGCGCACCCAGCCGCCCTCCGGCTTATTATATTTGACACCGTTTTCCACGATATTCGATATGATAAGCGTCATCTTCGTGGGATCAACCTCCGCCTCAACATTTTTGAAGCTGTCGGTTATAAGCTCCACATTATGCATATCCGCCACCGGGCGCAGCCTTTTGACCACAAGATCTATGAGATCATTTATGCTGGTGTTTTCTATGTGCATACTGTGCGCGTCCTTATCCATGGACACAAGCGAGAGCAGATCGGTGATTATGGCGTTTTCACGGTCTATCTCCTCAGAAATATCCACCATAAACTCCCTAAACTGCTCGAGAGTAGCATCGGGGTTCATGTTGAGGGAATCCGCAAGCACCTTCATGGAAGCAAGCGGTGTTTTAAGCTCGTGAGAGACGTTGGACACGAACTCCTGACGGTTGTCATCCAATTCCTTTACCTGCTTTATGAGCCTATTGAACGCATCTGAGATCTGTCTTGTTTCATCGTAAGTGTTAACGTGTATCGGCTCCAGCATAAGAGAATCTATGGCGCTCGTTATTCTCTTAAACGGCCGCACGAGTATGCCGGAAAGCAGAAGTCCGAATACGATTATGATGGCAACTATTATTCCCAGAACGATGGTGGCGTTGCGCTGCAAGATGGTGTAGTTGCTGGTCATCTCCTTCGTGGAGAAGCTTACCAGCATAACACCGGAAACCTCACTGTTATCACTTGACGGATCGCTTATCTTTATAGCCATCTCGACTATGTCGTTGTCTTTGTTGTAATTTGAATATTCCTGCCCGTTAAAGCAGTCGATAACAGCAGAGGAAAGAATATATTTTCCTCTGTCGATGTTAAACGAATCTTTTACTACCCTGTAATTGGAATCAATAAGCTGAAAACGCCCGCCGTAAATATTCGTGAGCATCTCTATCTCGCTGTTTATCATTTCGTTGGACGGATCGGCAAGATAATCCATCGAAGCGATATTGTTGCTCAGAATAGTACACTGATTGCGCACTATCGCTGTTCTGTTTGAGACAGCCATGTTGAGATAGCTGCTGCACACGGCGTTTGTAACTATAATAGCCGGAACGATACTCAGAACAAACATTATAACAACAATGCGAAACCTGAGCGTTCCGAAAAATGAATGCTTTTCTTTTGACTTATGCCTGGAAATAATAACCAACTCCCCATTTTGTGTGAACGTACATAGGCTCACTCGGTTTTCTCTCTATCTTCTCCCTTAAACGCCTTATGTGTACGTCAACCGTACGCACATCGCCGGGATAATCGCTTCCCCAGATAAGCTTGAGAAGCTGCTCTCTGCTGTAAACCTTATGAGGATGGAACGCGAGAAGCTCTATAACGTCAAATTCCTTTGCCGTAAGATTTATTTCCTCGCCGTTTATGTATAACGTTCTTGAATCCCTGTCTATATGAAGCTCTCCCACTGTAAGCGTGTTGGCGGGAGTCTCCTTTTTCTCAACCTTTTTCGTTCTTCTTATAATGGCTTTTATTCTTGCCTTGACCTCGAGAATGTTGAACGGCTTTGTGATATAGTCGTCCGCACCGTATTCAAGACCTAAGATCTTGTCCATGTCCTCGCCCTTGGCGGTAAGCATTATTATAGGAACACTTGAAAAATCCCTTATCTGCTGGCATACCGTAAAGCCATCCATCTTGGGAAGCATGATATCAAGAAGGATTATGTCGAAATCCTTTTTCTTTGCAAGCTCAAGCGCTTCCTCACCATCGTAGGCGCACTCAACCTCCATGCCATCCTGCTCAAGAGAAAAACGTATACCCTTTACGATAAGCCTTTCGTCGTCTACCACAAGAACTCTGTTAGCCATTATATTCTCCGATCATACTTCTACATTATCTATTATCTTTGCCAGCATTTTTTCGCCGATGCCGCTGATGTTCAACAGCTCCTCCGCCGATTCGAACCTTCCGTAATTAGTCCTGTAATCGATTATGGCTTCGGCTCTCGCCTCACCAATGCCGGATAGCGTCATAAGCTCATCTGCCGACGCGGTATTTATATTTACCTTTGTGCTTCCGCTGCCTGTACCCTGGGACGCCGCGGTTCCTTCCGCACCTTCCTCGGTCACCGTTATCTGCTGACCGTCTGAAAGCTTCTGTGCCATGTTTATGCGCGTCGTATCGACTTCTCCGACAATTCCGCCGGCAGCCTCGATGGCCTCGTATACACGGCTTCCGTCTTTAAGATCGTAAACGCCTGGGTTTGCAACCTGACCGCACACGTAAACGCATATCGTATTTTCAGCACTTGAAGATACGGTACTTTCGGAAGTACTTTCCGTGTTGCTCCGGTCATCGGTATCCTCAGATGAATCATCTAAGCTTTCACCGGATATCTCCGACTCGGAAGAATTCACCTCGTATTGCGTTTCCGACGCGCAGCCGCACAAGAGCATAAAAAGCATCAGCGTAAAAACACATATTTTTTTCATCTGTTTTGTCTCCCTGATTGTTACGGAGCTCAAAACCATTCATCAAAAGTATAATAACTGTTTTACGATAAAGTTTCAAGAGTGTTAAATCAGATTACACATCATACAAGGATAAAAGATGAAAAGTAATTTTTGTATAGAATACGGTTGTCCGGTGTAATGATTATTTTCCTCCCGCAAAGTATATTTATCTCAACAAAAGACAGACGGCAAAAGCAAGATTTGTTCTCGACACTTACGTCATCATATTAAGATTAATGTTCTATCAGGAGGTATCAAAATGAAGGAAATTCGAATCGGTTTAGTAGGCTCAGGCTGGATGGGAAAAGCTCACTCTTCTGCTCTTGCAGACGCGCAGATGCTCTTCGGACCGGATTACGGTGTTGCAAAATTCATCGTGGTTGCAGACACAAATGAAGCATCCGCAAGATCTGCTCAGGAAAAAATCGGTTTTGAGCGCATGACTACGGATTGGCACGATGTTGTAACTGCCGGCGACGTAGACCTTGTGGATATCGCAACACCTAACGCTTTCCATTATGAGGTTGCCAAGGCAGCACTTGAGAACGGCAAGAACGTATATTGTGAAAAGCCGCTCTCAATCTCAGCAGACGAGTCAAAGGAATTAGCGGAACTTGCGGCGAAAAAGGGCGTTATAAATTATGTCGGCTTTAACAACACCATGAACCCGGCAAATGCATATGTCCGTGAGCTCGTTCAGTCCGGCGCACTGGGTCAGATAATGCGATTTACCGGAACGTACGATCAGGATCAGCTTTTAGACGAAAACCTTCCTATAACGTGGCGCCACATAAACAAGCTTGCAGGATGCGGAGCACTTGGAGATCTCGGTTCTCATCTTCTTTCGATCTCTCAGTTCATCATGGGAGATATTGCAAAGGTTAATGCAATGAGCACCGTAATATTCCCGAAACGTCCGAAAGCTGCCGGCTCATCCGAAATGGCTGATGTTGAGAACGAAGACATCATGACATTCATGACGCAGTACGCAAACGGAGCCATAGGAACGATAGCGTGCTCACGTGTAGCTACGGGACGCAAGAATTATCTCTGCTATGAAATACAGGGAACAAAGGGTTCCGTTCGATACGACCTTGAGCGCATGGGCGAAGTACAGGTTTACTTCCAGAGTGACAACGAGCGCGACCGCGGATTCCGCACGGTACTTCTTAATCCGTTGATGAAAGGCTACTCGGCATTCCAGCCCGCAGGCGGAATTTCCATCGCGTACAACGATATGAAGATTCTGGAGGTTCACGAGCTGTTCTCTGCACTGACAAAGGGTACGCCCTACGCATGCAACTTTGAGTTTGGATATAAGATCGACCGCACGATAGCTGCCGTAATAAAATCCGCAGCAAGTCACGAATGGGTAAATGTTGAATAACAAAATTGAAGGAGGTAATTTTTCATGGCAATTAAACTTGGTATTGCACCGGATTCATGGGGTGTCTGGTTCCCGGCAAGTGATCCTAACAACGCAAAACAGCCCCAGTGGTGGCGCTGTCTCGATGAAATGAAGGTTTCCGGCTTTTCAGGCTGCGAGATCGGTCCGTGGGGTTACATGCCAAACGACGATCCTCAGGTTCTTAAAAATGCTATTGATGCACGTTCTCTCGAACTTGTAGGTGCAACAGTGGGCGGTAATTTCCTGGATGAAGCTTCCGTACAGCAGATGTTCAAGGATATCGATGATATTTCCGTACTTTTAAAGGCATTTCCGTCAGCAAAATACATTGTCCTTCTTCCGCCAATGTACACAAATCTTGCTACCGGTGAGCTCGAAATGAATCCGGATCTCACAGACGAAGAATGGACTACATACTGCAAAAATGTACAGCATTGTGCTGAACGTTGCGCCGAAAACGGATTTGAAGGGCTGTTCCATCCTCATGTAGACAGCCATGTTCAGACAGAGGAGCAGATTGAACGCTTCTTAAACGACACAAATGTAAATCTTTGCTTTGATACCGGTCATCATGTATACGGCGGCGGCGAGCCGATCTCTTTCTACGAGAAGTGGTGTGCTCGCATCCCATACATACACATCAAAGACTGTGACCTTTCTGTAAAAGCTAAAATGGACGAAAATAAGTGGTCGTTTGCGAAAGCCGTAACAGAGGATATTATGATCGAGCCCGGCAACGGAAGCATAGATTTTGCTAAATTCCGCAAAGTGCTCGAAGAAAAGGGCTATGACGGCTGGTGTGTCGTAGAACAGGATCTGTTTCCGGTTAAATCATTTGACATCCCGCTTAAAAAGGCCATTATCGGTTACGAAAATCTTAAAAAAGCCGGATTTTAACAGGCTACATAACTAATCCTTTCTGATATCAACTGAGCAGTCATGATGATTCCCCCGGAACGTCATGACTGCTCTGATGCATTTTAGAATATCATCGTCCGGAACGCGCCGGGCGTCATTTTTGTATTATGCTTGAATTCTCTCGCAAAATGCGATGCGCTGTTGAAACCGCATTGTTCGGCTATGCTCTCTATCGTCGTATCTGTTGTAAGCAGCATGCGCTTTGCCTGCTTTATACGATAATTTATAAGGTATTTTCGAGGAGTACAATCGACATATCTGTTAAACATTCTTATGAGATGAGATTCACTTATACCGCAGCAATCCGCAAGGATGTCACTTGAAATATCTTCCATAAAATGATTATGAATATAGATGATGGCAGGCGTTATCACGCTGCTGCCTATCTTGCTTCCGTTTGCGGACAATGTCATCCTTCCGAGAACGTTATGGATGTTTGCCGAGACCATATGTTCATTTGCCGGAGCGTTTTGCGCTGTGTTTATAACATCTACAAAGCTTTCCTTCAGCATGTTGATATTCGAACCCGAATATACGGTGCCGTAATGTTCCGTCAGATAGTCAACGTACATATCCGCCGTTGCACCGTTAAAATGAAACCAGTAAAAATCCACCGTGTTTTCGCTTTTTGTCTGTTCGCACCGGTACGCGTGTTTTTTCCTGCAATCCACAAGACCTATCTGATTTTCTGCCACAATATAATCCGAATCTTCCACGTTTACATGTAAAGCTCCTTTGCATACATATACAAGCAGAAACTGTTCCAGATAATTTCTTTCAATCCGATAATTCTTATCACATATAAAATGGCCAAATGATTCGGTAAAATACAATGCTTTTCGCGCAAATTCCGACGGAACCGAAAAATCCATAAACGATCCCTCAAGCACGCCCTTATCTACAATCTTCATGCAAATCCCCCTACGCCAAAAAGCGTCATAGAATACATTCTAAGCTCACTGATCCCATCAGGTGCAAATTATAATTTAGATGTGATATTTTTCGCAAGTTCATTTTGAAAATTCCGGCAATTTCATTTTAGATTTTTCGGTTGCCCTCATGAATAAAATCAGAATATTTATGCATAATATTCTATTTTTATTGAATAATATAAATTTTCTCTTGCATATATATTAATTGTATTGTATAGTTAAACGTGCTTAAGGCGTATAAAACTCATTAAATACGAGATCTTAACATCTTAAATTTTTCGGAGGTAATATATAATGAAAGAAAAAGTTGTTTTAGCATATTCGGGCGGACTTGATACAACGGCGATCATCCCGTGGCTCAAGGAAACATTTGATTATGACGTTGTCTGCTGCTGCGTAGACTGCGGACAGGGCAACGAGCTTGACGGCCTCGATGAGAGAGCAAAGCTTTCGGGTGCATCAAAGCTTTACATCGAGAATATCATAGATGATTTCTGCGATAACTACATCATGCCCTGTGTTCAGGCAGGCGCAGTATATGAGCACAGCTATCTTCTCGGAACATCCATGGCCCGTCCGGCAATAGCGAAAAAGCTTGTTGAAATCGCTCGTAAAGAGGGTGCCGTTGCAATCTGCCACGGTGCAACAGGAAAAGGAAACGACCAGATCCGTTTCGAGCTTGGAATAAAGGCTCTCGCTCCCGACATCAAGATAATCGCTCCATGGCGTATGACAGATCTCTGGAAAATGGATTCCCGTGAGGCAGAGATGGATTACTGCGCAGCACACGGAATTCACCTTCCCTTTAAGGCTGACAGCAGCTACAGCCGCGACCGCAACATTTGGCATATAAGCCACGAAGGTCTCGAGCTTGAGGATCCGGCAAACGCTCCGAATTACGATCATATGCTGGTTCTGGGTGTTACACCGCAGAACGCTCCCGACAAAGAGGAGGAAGTTTCCATCGTATTTGAGAAGGGTGTTCCCGTTAAGCTCAACGGAAAGGCAATGAAGGTTTCCGAGATAATCACAGAGCTTAATAAAATAGGCGGCAGAAACGGCATCGGTATCGTTGATATAGTAGAAAACCGTGTCGTAGGAATGAAGTCCCGCGGCGTTTATGAGACACCCGGCGGAACGATCCTTATGGCAGCCCACGATCAGCTCGAAGAGCTTATACTCGACCGTGACACAATGGAGCAGAAGAAAAACATCGGCAGCAGACTTGCACAGGTTGTTTACGAAGGCAAATGGTTTACGCCGCTTTGCGATGCCATCAAGGCATTCGTTGCATCCACGCAGGAATATGTTTCCGGCGAAGTTAAGATGAAACTCTACAAGGGCAACATCATCAAGAACGGAACAACTTCTCCGTATTCACTGTACAGTGAGTCACTTGCATCCTTCACAACAGGTGATATGTACGACCACAATGACGCTTCAGGATTTATCACACTGTTCGGTCTTCCTCTTAAGGTTAGGGCAATGAGACTTCAGGAAGCCAAGAAAAAAGAGAATTAAAAAAATTCAAAATAAAAGGTGTAACCGCGAAATGTGGTTACACCTTAATTTTTTAATGATGATAATTAGTTTTCTTCGTCTATGCTGTAGTTAGGAGCTTCCTTCGTTATATGGATATCATGCGGATGTGACTCTTTAAGGGATGCAGCCGATATCTTAACGAATTTGCCGTTCTTTTTGAGGTCTTCGATGGTAGGCGTTCCGCAATATCCCATTCCGGATCTTAAGCCTCCCACAAGCTGGAATACCTCGTCTTCCAATGTTCCCTTGTAAGGAACACGACCTTCAACACCTTCCGGAACAAGCTTCGTTGCAGCCGTCTGGAAATATCTGTCCTTGCTGCCGTTTTCCATTGCAGCGATGGATCCCATTCCACGGTATACCTTGTATTTTCTTCCGTGGAAAAGCTCGTATTCTCCCGGACTCTCGTCGCAGCCTGCGAAGATGCTTCCCAGCATACATACGTTTGCGCCGGCCGCAATTGCCTTTGTTATATCACCTGAATGCTGGATTCCGCCGTCGGCGATTATCGGGATTCCGTATTCCTTGGCAACCTTGTAGCAATCCATAACTGCTGTTATCTGTGGTACACCGATTCCGGCGATTACACGCGTCGTACAAATGGATCCCGGTCCGATTCCTACCTTTACGGCATCTGCGCCCGCTTCTATAAGATCCTTTGTAGCCTCTCCCGATGCAACGTTTCCTACTATTACCGGAAGCTCCGGGAATGCATCTTTAACCTTCTTAAGTGTGTTTATGATGTTCCTTGAATGACCGTGAGCCGAATCGATAACTATAACATCGACATGAGCCTCTACAAGTGCTCTTGTTCTCTCTACCACGTCTGCCGTAACGCCAACAGCCGCTCCGCAAAGAAGTCTTCCCTGTGCGTCCTTTGCAGAATTCGGATACTTGATCTGTTTCTCAATATCCTTTATCGTGATGAGTCCTTTAAGATTGAAATCGTCATCCACGATAGGAAGCTTCTCAACTCTTGCCTTTGCAAGAATCTGCTTTGCCTCGGCAATAGTAACACCCTCTTTGGCAGTAACGAGCTTCTTTGATGTCATGGACTCTTTTATTTTCTTGGAGAAATCCTCCTCGAAAAGAAGGTCTCTGTTTGTGATTATTCCTACGAGTTTTCTGCCCTCTGTTATCGGCACACCGGAGATGCGGTACTTGGCCATAAGCTTATTTGCATCATCCAGAGTGTGCTCAGGAGAAAGGAATATCGGATCTGTTATAACGCCGTTCTCCGAACGTTTTACTTTATCCACCTCTTCTGCCTGCTGCTCTATCGACATGTTTTTATGTATTATTCCGATACCGCCCTGTCTTGCCATAGCGATCGCCATACGGTGCTCCGTAACTGTGTCCATACTTGCGCTCATAAGCGGAATATTAAGCTTAACTGTTTTTGTGAGATACGTCTCAAGATTTATCATATCCGGCGTAACATCTGAATACTGCGGAACAAGCAGCACGTCATCAAAGGTAATTCCCTCGCCTATTACTTCTCCCATGATTTCCTCCTAAATTTGTTTTATCTGATAGTTATCTCAGCATTATAAAACAAAATTTAAATCTGTACAACCTCGGATTGAAATGATATCCGTCAGATTTAATATTTCCCATTCTTTATTTTGCCTCACAGGCGATAGCTTCTACTTCGCAGAGAACTCCCTTGGGAAGATCCTTAACAGCAACGCATGAACGTGCCGGTTTGCTGATAAAGTATTTTTCGTATACTGCGTTGAAGGCGGCAAAGTCATTGATATCCGCAAGGAAACAAACGGTTTTTATCACATTGTCAAAGCCTGAACCGGCAGCCTCCAGGATTGCTCCCACATTTTTGCATGACTGCTCAGCCTGAGTCTCAATGGTATCTCCTGCCACGGCTCCGGTTTCCGGAATTACGGGAATCTGTCCCGAAACGAATACAAGACCGTTAACTGCTTTTGCCTGAGAATACGGTCCGATAGCGGCAGGTGCATTTTTTGTTTCTATTGTTGTCATTGTCTTAATCTCCAATCTTTAATTTATTGTTAAAAACTATTGTTTACCTTTCAGCCCCGGTATCAAACTATTGTTTACCCTGTTCAACACTTTTGGTATCCTGCTGCGATACTGATTTTAAATCATAGGTATCAAAACGCGGCTCCGTAGGCAGCTGAAGCTCTATTCTGGCTATCTTATCCATCCGGACATGACAGCTGTTTATCTTAAGATCAAATACGTGCCCGCCTTTAGTTCGATCCTCGGAAATAAAATGAAAATGCCATCCGGGAAGATTCAGGCTTTCCATATAATCCGGAAAATAAAAGCATATAAGCGAGCCTTTAATATTTTCAAAGCAAAATGAATACTGCGTCGTACTAAGCAGCTCCTTTAATGAAATATGCTGAGCTTTTCTGGAAGGCAGTTCGGAACGGGCATCAATGAAAGCAAAATCTCCGTCTATGCGAACGATGTGCATGCTGTTCAGACCAAAATTTTCATCAACTTTATTGTTCAACATGCCTTTAAGAGAATCGATATTATCAATATCATTCCATTCCCAGGAGTGAACACCCTTTAATCCGGCAGTTACCGCAAACGGAACACCGTCATCATCACAAGCTTCGTACATATTACCATCGAAGGCCGCACGATAACAATGGCCGTCAATGATTATCATCTCACCGTTAAGATCCTCAAAGGTACCAAGGCCGGTATCTCCGTGTTTCAAAAGCTCACTTACCGGTATGACGCTTCTGATATACCCCAGCATCAAAGCCTGAAGGGTCGATACCTGATACAGGCAGCTTTCGGGATCCGCTGTACTTTCCAAAATCATTTTGTTTTTATCCATCTGTCTCAACCTTTTCACTATTTATAAAATGAGTAAAGAACCGGCGCACTGCTGTTCGCGGGATTTATTTTACCAAACAAAGTGCCTGTCTGTCATCAAAAAGCAAACTCTAATTCGTTCTTTTACGAAATAAACAAATACGTGTATTTTCGCATTTGTTCAAATATGATCTTTTCTACCCGGTTTCGTATTTCCTCAGGGTATTCCTTCGCATTTGTCAGCAAGTCTGTCACATCCTTTTTCGTAAAACAGAGCTTCAGATTTCCTTTATACAAGACTTCCGAAATATCCAGTTGTTCATCAAAATCATCACATATTGTTTTTGCATGAACGTTGCCTATCAACGTATAAATATCTCCCGACAACGGATAATCCATCGTTGTATCCGACAAAAGACCGGCTCCGTTATCAAAGATCGGACAAAAATCGTACTCCCCTTTACCGTTCATCAGAACAGCAATATTGTGTGTGTGGCGGTCTTCATTTAGGAAAAACGCATCAATTGTAAGAAGCTTATTCATATAAATGCCAAAATTTTGAAGTCCCGTCATGCGCTCCACCTGCTGAATAAGGAACTTTAATCGTTCTTCGTGATCTGTTATTTTATACAAGCTTTTATACAGGCTTTCACCGAAGAAATTTTCAAACAGCCGTTCCAATGTAATAATCTGCCAATCTTTACACAGAAAGTTTTTACTTTTTGCTCCGTTATAGATTACTGTTCCGTATTTAATTTGCTCCAGATCGTAAAGTACAAATTCATTTTCATTTAATGTGGATTTTTTCAGAAGGTTCGATATCATATATTCCGTCAATCCCTCGTATCCCGTATAATCAGCTTTGTACCATATTCCGTCGTTTTCCCATTTAAGCTGATTTCCTTTTGAAGATTGGCGTTCATTTGTTCTGATGTTTCGCTCAAAAAGCACTATCATATGTCTACCTCTCTATTCGAAGCCAGAAATCATCCTCTGCCATCCGTCCCTCTGTCTTTTCTATGATCATGATTGGATCGTAAAACGGGAGCCCAAAATCCTTCAACACCAGTTTCATTTTGTCCCTGCTTTCCGGAAAACATCTTGACTCAAGAAACTCCTGATACTGCTTATAATCCGGATTTTCCACAACTCCAAACGCCCGGAACATAATCTTTTCAGTGTAGTTTTTCACCTTTACCTTGCGTTCGCATTCGTTCACATCGATTAAAGTACATACGTCACGGTCATACATATACCAGATTCTAAGCGGCCAGACTTTTTCAGGAACCCTAACCTCCTGTTCGTATTCCGGATATTTTTGCAGCATTTTAATAAGTGTAACGATCGGTCCGCGGACAGCTTCCTTACTTCGTTCCCAGCGCTCTATTGTCGGCTTTGAACAATTGACCAGCTCCGCAAATTCTTTCTGCGTTAAATGCAGCTCCTTTCGGAGCTTTTTTATTTCGTCCGCTGTTGTGTATTCTGATGTTATATATAATCTTTTTTCCATGATTTATTCCTGTACTGTCATTTCGTATTTTGCTATTGCACACTCTTGAAGTGTGTACCATATTTTCTTTATTGAATCATAATGAACGGTATTTGTAAATAGCAAAGTAATTAAAATGATTGTTTTTATGCCTTATAAAGTCGTTAAAATGATTGTTTTTCACTTAATTATGTCTTTTATAGGCTCCTCAGAGAAGCTTTCAAGTTATCGAATCAATGACTGCGCTGATGATCCACGGATGAACACACAGCGGTTAATTTATTGCAACTCATTTGCGAATGTTGACATTCTCATTTTTATATGCAACAATTCTCATATGCGACATATTGTCGAGGTCAAAATGTATTCCGACCTCTCTGACACAGTGTTACTGCAAGTTTTTTGCTATTTTCTAAAATAATCATCTTACTATTTTTCGTGAGGTATTTGTTATGTTTTGCAGTATTCTTTCTTCCGCCGTCTGCGGAATCGTCTGTAAACCGGTTAAGATAGAGCTTGATATGTCGGGCGGAATGCCGCTTTTTACCATGATCGGCTCGCTTTCCTCCAATGTCCGCGAGTCTCAGGACAGGGTCCGGACGGCTCTTAAAAATATGGATATATATCTCCCGCCGAAGCGTATAACCGTGAGCATTTCCCCCGGCGACATTAGAAAAGACGGCACGCGGTTTGATCTGCCTGTTGCGGCCGCGCTTCTTGTGGCACTGGATAAGATAAGTGCTGAATCGGTGCATAACTGCATGATAATGGGCGAGCTTCACCTGAATGGTGATACGGAGGGGGTTGCCGGCATTCTGCCAAGCGTCATAGCCGCAAAGGAGATGGGTATTTCTACTTGTATCGTGCCCTATAAAAACGCCGCCGAGGCCGCAAATGCAGACGGAGTAGATATAGTCGGCGTAAAGCATTTATCGGAGCTTATAGAATACTGCACTGCCGAAGATAAAAAGTCGTACATATACAAAAAAGAAGATTCTGCGCAGGATTCAAACCTCTATCCTGACTTTGCGGATATCCGCGGTCAAAGTGCCGTAAAACGCGCCGCTCTCATAGCAGCCGCCGGCTTCCACAATATCCTTATGTGCGGTCCGCCGGGCTCCGGAAAATCCATGGCCGCAAAGCGGATTCCCTCGATACTTCCGCCCCTCACCTCATCGGAGCAGCTGGAGGTTTCAAGGATATACAGCGTCTCCGGCCTGCTTTCGGAGCAAAGCCCTATTATAAAACGGAGGCCCTTCAGATCTCCCCACTTTTCCCTTTCCGCCCAGGCGCTTCTCGGGGGAGGCGCCATACCAAAGCCCGGCGAGATAACACTTGCACACAGAGGTGTGCTTTTCTTAGACGAGCTTCCCGAAATGCCTGGACGTGTGCTGGAGCAGCTAAGAGGTCCTCTGGAGGATCGGTGTGTTACCATATCAAGAGCTCTTGGCAGTTTCACGTTTCCTTCGCATTTCTTATTTGTTGCGGCCATGAATCCGTGTCCCTGCGGATATTATCCCGATATGAACAAATGCACCTGCACCACAAGCGATATCAACCGATACATTTCAAGGCTAAGCCGCCCCATACTTGATAGAATTGATATACGCGTCAATGTTCCGCCGCCGTCCTACGACGTGCTTAAATCACCCGCATCGGACAGTACCGGCAGCGACGCCATGCGCTCCATCGTATCAGATGCATTCAACATTCAAAAAGAACGATATTCCCAGCTCGACATATGCTTTAACAGTGAGCTTTCACCACCGGACATCAAAAAATTCTGCACTCTCACGGATGAAGCAGAACGGATCCTCGAGACGCTTTTTGTAAAGCTTGATTTAAGCGCAAGGGCATATCACAGGATACTTCGTCTTTCCCGGACGATAGCCGATATCGAACAGGCTGATACCATATGTGAAGCGCATATAAGCGAGGCTTTCACATTCAGAAACGCAAATGTATCGGAAGCGCCCAAATGAATGTCCTAAAAGATTCAAACTCAAATGATGTTGATGCCAAGAAATATTCCCGGAGGAAAAATGCCAACATACAGCTATATAAAACAAAGTGATGATATTTATCCCGCAAAGCTTAGAAACTATGCAGACATGCCGAATTCTCTCTATGTTAAGGGGAATCTGCCGGATCCGAA
>CAYMAY010000002.1:10447-18651 GCA_964388555.1 uncultured Lachnospiraceae bacterium | reverse complement strand
GCCGTGCCCGGCAGGATAACGGATTCTCTGTCTGCGGGAGCCAACGACCTTATTGCCCAGGGAGCTATTCCCGCCGTATCGCCGAATCAGATACTGTACGACCTGGGTTTGCTTCCGAAAAAAATCAAAAAAAGCTCCGCAGGTACTTCAGGTAAAAAAACATCAAAAAAAGAGGGACAAGCCCTCTCTTTAGAAAATCAATCATATTCGGATGATGAAAAACTTCTTCTTAAAACCCTGTCGCAGGATCCGATCTGCGTAGATGACATCTGCTCCCTGACCGGTATGAGCCCGTCGCGCCTTTCGCAGTGTCTGCTGACCCTGGAATTAGACGGCATGATCTACAGTCCGTTTCCCGGATCATATGTCAGATCCTATTGTTGAACCTCTTATCACAAGCTCGGGATTTAATACCTTTTCCGTTACGCCGTCGAACCCTTTTGTCATTTTCTCTATGAGATATTCCGCCGCCATCTCACCCATAAGCTCATCGGGCTGAGCCACCGTTGTAAGCCCGAGTCTGCCGTTTGTCGCTATGATAGCGTTTCCGTAGCCCGCCACGGCTATATCATCCGGCACCGCATAACCGCTGGCAGTCAGGTAATCTATAACGTCTTCGGCCATAACATCGTCGTAACAGATTATTCCGTCGCAGGGATGCATATTGAGTATTCCCTCTATGGCGAGGATAGGCTTCTGGGTCTGTTCCTCTATATGGTACCATATGACAAGCTCAGGTCTGTAGGGTATTCCCGCCTCCTGAAGCGCGCGTACATAACCCTTGTGTCTTTCCACACCACGGCTGCTGTCCGCCCTGAATATCCCGACCACATTCTCACCTGCGGTTGCGATCATATGACGCGTGAGAATATATCCTCCCTTGTTATCATCCACCGTAACAGATGGTTTATCGGTCATCTGCGGATAAGCGGCGCGAATGAAAACATACGGGATATTTTCCTTATCGAGCCTGTTGTATATGTACATGTGACCGCACATAAGCTGGCTTTTGCTGGGCTCGATTATATAACCCACGATCTTTCTCTGCATCATGGATTTTAATATTTTTTCCTCTTTTGACTGCAGATTCTGGCTGTCCCTGTAAACGGCATTATATCCGTTTGCAGCCAGAACACGTTCTATTCCCCGCATGGCTCTTCTTGTGGATGGTGAAAAGCCATCCATTGTTATTATGCATACGTATTTCTCACGTTTTACGTGTCTTATAGCATACGCATACGCGCCTCTGCCCCTGAAATCCGCCGGCAGAGTCTTTCTTCCGAGCCTGCTCACGGCATAGGCTATATCAGGAAGAGGATTTTGAATTTTTCTTTTTTTGTGATTGAAATCATTTTTCATATGATCTTTTAACCGGCGTTTCACGCCTCCTCACGTATTGTCCTTAATATATCCCCTATCTCAGCCCTCATTGACAACTCTGTGTGTATCTCCTGCTTGGAATGCGGTGCGCTCTCCTGCGCCTGCCCGTCGGCAGAATAAATACCATTTACCGTTGTTTTTATGTTCTCTCCGTTTGGCTTCATTATTTCTATTTCGTCGCCGACGCAGAATTTGTTTTTCTGATAAAGCACAAAACGACCGTTTTCATCGATCTTCTTTATCTGACCTAAATATACAGCCTCTTTTTTATATGTGCTGTTGTCGTATATATGCGCCGCCGCATCGGGCTTTCCGAAGAAGAATCCCGTTGTAAATCCCCTGTATGTACAGCTCGCTATCTGATCCTTGTACCAATCCATGTTTTCGCGATACATTTCAGGTGATTCATAAAAATCATCTATGGCTTTCCTGTATGTCCTTGCCACCGTGGCAACGTAAAGGGCGTTTTTCATCCTGCCCTCAACTTTAAAGCTATCTATCCCGGCACCGATAAGCTCCGGAATATGCTCTATCATACAAAGATCCTTTGAATTAAAGATGTACGTTCCCCTGTCGTTCTCGAATACGGGGAAATATTCGCCCGGTCTCTGCTCTTCCATAAGCGTGTATTTCCATCTGCAGGGATGCGTACACTCGCCGGCATTGGCATCTCTTCCCGTAAGGAAATTAGAAAGCAGACATCTTCCCGAATACGAGATACACATCGATCCGTGAACGAAGGCTTCTATTTCCATGTCATCCGGAATGTTCGCTCTCATCTCGGTTATCTCTTTAAGCGAAAGCTCCCTTGCGGTGACGATCCTCCTGGCGCCCTGTCTGTACCAGAAGCGCGCCGTCCCGTAGTTCGTATTGTTTGACTGCGTGCTTATGTGACGCTCTATATCGGGGCATACGCTCATGGCAATGTCATACACGCCGGGATCGGATATTATAAGGGCATCCGGTTTTATCTTATCAAGCTGGGCGAAATATTCTTTTACCTCGTCCAGATCATCGTTGTGGGCAAATATATTCGCCGTAACATACACCTTTTTGTTGTTCTCGTGGGCAATCCGGATTCCCTCACTCATCTCTTCAAGGGAAAAATTCTTTGCCTTTGCCCGAAGTCCGAAGGCCTCTCCGCCTATATAAACGGCGTCTGCACCGTACTTTATCGCTACCTCTAAATTCTCGAGATTTCCCGCAGGGATAAGCAGCTCGGGTTTTCTTGATTCTGACATTACGCTCCCAGTCTCCCATTTATAACTTTACACTTAAGGCGATTCCGTCTCCTACGGGAATTATCGTCGTGGAAAACTCCTCATCTCTTTTAAGTGTATACAGATATTCCCTCATTCTTTTATGTATCGTTCTGTCGCGCCTTCTGATTATATAACGCGAATCTATTATGCAGCCGTCCTGAAGCACGTTATCAGATATGATAACGCCGCCTTTCTTTGTAAGACGCCTTACCTCCGGCAGAAAATTTATATACTGCCCCTTTGCCGCATCCATGAAAACCATGTCGTACTGACCGGTAAGCTTCGGAAGCTCCATTGCCGCATCGCCTTCTATAAGCGTGATCTGATCCGCAAAACACGACGACGCAATATTTTCTTTTGCAGCCGCAATTCTCTTCTGGTAATTTTCTATCGTCGTTATATGGCAGGGCTTCGGCGCATATTCTGCCATGAAAAGCGCGGAAAATCCGACGCCGGCGCCCACCTCAAGTATATCTTCGGGGCTGTTCATGGCGAGGATCGTCTTTATGAAGCCCTGTGTCTCACGTCTGATAACGGGCACCTTATCGGCCAGGGCTCTTTCGTACACATCCTCCAGAAAAGGCGTATTCGGCGTCTCCATGGAATTTAAAAACGTCCGGTACCTTTCGTCAATTATCATCTTCATCCTCCGGCGGCGTACATATTATCTGCAGAATATCATTAACGCTCATGGAAGAATCAAGTTCATACGTTCCCGGTACATACTCCCCGTGAAGACCCGAAAGCGTATCCTGCATGAGAAACGCTTCGATAGACTCATCTATCAGACCCTCATCTATAAGAAGATGACCTATATCGGATGCAGACATATCCTCTGTTATGGTTACGGTCTTTGTCACCGCCTCGCTTTCGGAAACAGTCGGCTTATATGACACCGTTTCATAGCCCAGCGAATAAGCTCTCTGTGAAAGGAATACAACAAAGAGCACCACAAGTACGATAACAAGGATTACTATCGCCTTTTGTGCGCCGCTTAAGAATCTTCCGTAATCTCCTTCTTCTGTACGCCTTTTTTCACCGGGCATATTCATGAGTTATACCTCCAAAATGATCGGCAGTATCATCGGCCGTCTCTGGGTGTTTTTCCAGACATACGTGCCCAATGCCTCTCTAACAACATTCTTTATCTTTCCCCAATCGGCATTCTTGCAGCTTAAGCACTCATAAAGCGCAGCCTCGACGATGTCCCGGGCTCCGTCAAGCAGCTCCTCCGCCTCTTTTATGTACACAAATCCTCTCGATATGATCTCCGGACCCGCAAGGAGCTTGTTGCTCTCTTCCTCAAGGGCAAACGCAACGATTATGATTCCGTTTTCGGAGAGATTCTGTCTGTCGCGAAGTACGATATTTCCCACGTCTCCCACTCCGAGACCGTCCACCATTACTCTTCCGGCCTGAACCTTTCCCGTAACCTCGGCATGCTCGTAGTTCAGTTCCAGAACATCTCCCGAATGCAGGATAAATACATTATCCGACGGAATTCCGATGCTCTCGGCAATCTTTTCCTGCGCTAAAAGATGATGATACTCTCCGTGAACAGGAATAGCGTATTTAGGCTTTGTAAGCGCGTATATCAGCTTTATTTCCTCTTCCCTGGCGTGGCCGGAAACATGTGTATCCTGGAAGATAACGTCCGCTCCCTTGGCGGAAAGCTCGTTTATGACCTTATATACAGCCTTTTCGTTTCCCGGTATGGGATTCGAGCTGAATACGATGGTGTCGCCGGGCTGTATATGCACCTTCTTATGAAGATCCGACGCTATCCTGGAAAGTGCCGCCATGGATTCGCCCTGGCTTCCCGTCGTAACAAGCACTATCTTCTCATTGGGATAGTTTTTCATCTCGTTTATGTCTATAAGCGTATTATCCGGTATCTTCACATAGCCAAGCTCCGTCGCGATATTGATGAAGTTGACCATGCTGCGGCCCTCGACGATGACCTTTCTTCCGTACTTATACGCCGTATTTATTACCTGCTGAACACGATCCACATTCGACGCGAATGTGGACACGATTATCCTTGAATCTGTATGCTCCGCGAATATGGTATCAAATGTATGACCAACGGTGCGCTCCGACATCGTAAAGCCGCTGTGAACGGCGTTGGTGCTGTCGCACATAAGCGCCAGTACGCCTTTTCTTCCCAGCTCCGCAAACCTGGGCAGATCTATCATGTCGCCGAAAACAGGCGTGTAGTCTATCTTGAAATCGCCCGTGTGGACAACAACTCCCGCCGGTGAATGGATCGCAAGGGCGGCAGCGTCCTGAATGCTGTGATTTGTCTTGATAAATTCTATCCTGAAATCACCCAGGCTGATTATCTGTCCGAATGATACGGTCTTTCTGCGAACCGAGTTCGCCATGTCATGCTCTTCCAGCTTGTGGTCGATAAGACCCATCGTAAGCTTTGTGGCATAGACAGATACATTCAGATCCTTAAGTATATACGGCAGCGCGCCGATATGATCCTCGTGTCCGTGGGTTATTACAAAACCTTTAACCTTGTCTTTATTTTCCTTTAAATATGTAACATCCGGAATGACAAGATCTATTCCCAGCATGTCATTTTCCGGAAATGAAAGCCCGCAGTCTACTACTACGATACTGTTTTCAAATTCAAAGGCAGTTATGTTCATCCCGATAGTTTCCAAACCACCCAGCGGGATGATCTTCAGCTTTCCTCTGTACTCTTTCTTCAATACTTTTCCTCCGTTTTACTCACGAATAAGATCGGCCTCGTCCATCATGCGGCCGAAGAGCTCCGCCACTGCCTCAAATTCGTTGTCGTCGTCGATGGGCACATACTTTGCCTCCTCGTCTCCGGCGTCCGACACATCCTTAAAAATATAGGCGTTGGCGTCTTCGTCGCGGCTGTCCGATACCAGCAGATAACTGGTGCCGTTTACTCGTGTTTCTTCTTCTACATAAAAGGTGACCTTCTCACCGTTTTCTGTTTCTAAAATAATACTGTTGTTCATCAGCGTTTTCTCCGCTTTCTTCTTTGTGGATAATGTCTGTCAGGCTTCCGATGCGCCGCTTCCGTTCTGTTTCCCGGTCAATTCCGAATTATTAAGATAATCCTGAAGTATAAAAACCGCCGCGATCATGTCTACATACTTTTTTCTTTCTTCTCTCGGCACCCGTGCCTCATCCAGCACGTTTAAAGCCTCAACCGTCGTAAGACGTTCATCCTGCATTACAACACTAAGACCGGTGCGCTTTTCTAACATCTCCTTAAATTCAAGAGACTTTCGTGCCCGGTCTGAAATCTCACTATTCATGTGTACAGGCAAGCCTAAAACAATAAGACCCACATCGTATTCTTCGATGAGTTCCTCTATTCTTGCCATGGTCTGCCGCAGCTTGTTTTCCGATTTGCGTCGTATGATCTCAACGCCCTGCGCAGTGAACATAAGCGGGTCGCTGACTGCCACACCTACGGTCTTGCTTCCGTAATCCAAGCCAAGTATCCGCTTCACTCAATTCTCCTTCCAGGATTCGTTTTTGATGTATTCCCTGAGGAGCTCCTCAACAAGCTCGTCCCGCTCCACTTTTGTTATAAGGCTTCTTGCGCCGTTGTAACTCGTTATGTAAGTCGGATCTCCCGACATTATATACCCAACTATCTGGCTTACGGGATTATATCCCTTTTCTTCCATGGCATTACAAACCGACTCCAGCACCTTTTTTACCGAGATTTCCGATTCCGTAAAAAAATTAAAAAATTGGGTATTGTTTAACTCAGACATTTCGCTCCGATCTGCCGCACGGGCGGCACCTAAATCTTCACCCATTATAATAAAACCTACTCAGGATTGCAAGCAATACCACTTACGCTATCCTTTCCCAGAAGCCCGTCTATATCCACTTTTACAAGCTTTCCGGAAATATCCGTATCGCTTTGTATCGCGACTTTTTCGTATCTTTCGGTGTGACCTATATAATACGTCTTACCGTCTATTTCCTGAGCCTCTTCCGCCAGAACCTTTACACTGTCTCCGATAAGCTTCTCAAGTCTTTCGCGCCTTTTTTTGTCGCTTAATTCGATAAGCCTTGAAGCTCTTTGCTTTTTAACCGCCTCGGTAAGCTGTCCGCTCATTTTTGCGGCCACCGTGCCTTCTCTTGCCGAATAAGGGAATACATGTGTCTCAAAGAAAGATATGCTGTCTACAAATCTGTAGGTCTCTTCGAAATCCTCTTCTGTTTCCCCCGGAAATCCCGTTATCACATCAGTCGTAAGCGCCGGCTCATCAAAATATTTCCGCAATATCTCACACTTGCTTTTGTATGTTGATGAATCATATTTCCGGTTCATTGCCTTAAGGGTTTTATCACAGCCGCTCTGAAGCGACAGATGAAAATGCGGGCAGAATTTCGGCAGTGACGCAAGCTCTTTCGCGAAATCATCCGTTATGATCCCGGGTTCTAAGGACCCGAGCCTTATCCGCTCTATACCATCCACTTCGTGTATCGCTTTTACAAGGGTAAGCAGGTCTGTTCCGTCGCCGAAATCCTTGCCATAGGAACTTAAATGTATACCGCTTAGGACAATTTCCCTGCAGCCGCCGTCCGCAAGCCTTTTTACCTCGGATACGGTATCATTTAAATCCCTGCTCCTTATCCTTCCGCGAAGATACGGAATTATACAATACGAACAGAACATGTTGCAGCCATCCTGAACCTTTATAAAGCCCCTGACATGATCGCTTATTTTATCAACTGAGAGCTTTTCGTATTCGGCTTCTTTAATATCATCAACTTCGGAAAGCTGCCGTCCGTTTTTCTCGTATTTCTCTATGATGTCCACAAGTTTTGCCTTGCTGTTGTTGCCTATTACGATATCGATGCCCTCATCGCACACATTGCGCCCTTTTTCCGACTGCACATAGCAGCCCATTGCAACAACTATCGCATTCGGATTCATTTTTCTTGCCTTGTGCAGCATCTGACGCGATTTTCTGTCCGCGATATTCGTCACTGAACAGGTGTTTATTATGTATATATCGGCTCCCGGTTCGAAAGGAACGATCTCATATCCTCTTTTTTCAAGCTCCTGGGCCGCCGCCTCCGTTTCATAGGAATTGACTTTGCAGCCCAAATTATGAAGCGCAACCTTCTTTTTGTTCATTTTTCCCACTTTTGCCTTGACTTTTCTGTTTTTTCTGTGTAAAATGCTATAATGCAATGGTGAATTTTTGTGTTATCATTATTGCGGTATTTTGTTCTACAAGGAGGCTCAACTATTATGAAAACAATAAAGATAACCTTGGATTCTATTGATAAGGTCAAATCTTTTGTCAATATGATCGTCAAATTTGACTGCGATTTCGATCTTGTTTCCGGCAGATACGTGATTGACGCAAAATCAATAATGGGCATATTCAGTCTCGATCTTTCAAAACCGATCGACCTTAACATTCATGCCGATGGTAAAGATTTAGACGTTATCTGCAAGGTTCTGACTCCGTATATGACGGATCAGGAATAATTGTAATCTTACACTATCCTAAAATTTAAGAGCGCGGCGCAAGCCCCGCTCTT
>CAYMAY010000002.1:0-10347 GCA_964388555.1 uncultured Lachnospiraceae bacterium | reverse complement strand
TTCTTCTCGGATTTCTTGATCCTGTCAAGATCCGGCTTCGTAACGGGATGCTTTGCGACAAATATAGTACAGCAATCCTCATAGGGAAGCACCGATGTCTCATATGTGTCGATCTTATTTGCAATGCTGATTATATCCTGCTTGTCGAAGGCGATAAGCGGTCTGTATACAGGCATGTCACATACTTCGTCAGTACATGAAAGGCTCTGCATCGTCTGGCTTGCCACCTGGCCTATGCTTTCGCCTGTGATAAGACCCTGACAGCCCTCTTTTCTCGCGAATTCCATGGCGATCTTCATCATATAACGACGCATGATTATAGTAAGCTCATCGTGCGGGCAATGATCGTATATGGCAAGCTGGATCTCCGTAAAATTAACAACGTAAAGATTTATCTTTCCGCAGTATTCCGATACCTTCTTCGCCAGATCCACAACCTTGTCCTTCGCTCTTTCGCTGGTGTACGGCGGCGCATGGAAATATACCGCATTAATTACAACGCCGCGGCGGGCGATCATATATCCCGCAACAGGCGAATCAATTCCGCCTGACAAAAGAAGCATGGCCTTGCCGGCCGTTCCGGTAGGCATTCCGCCGCAGCCGGGTATTATCTCCGAATAAAGATATATTTTGCTTCTGACTTCAACAGTAAGGTAAACCTGCGGAGAATGTACATCCACAACCATCTCCGGAAAGGCATCCAGGATCTTTCCGCCAAGGAATGCGTTTAATTCCATGGAATCCATGGGATAACTCTTCTTTGCCCTGCGGGCGCACACCTTAAATGTTTTATCGTGGGCGGGATAAACCTCGTCGACATATTTTACAACGGCTTCGCCAAGCTGCTCCGGATCTGTATCTTCAACGATAGCAACGGGACATATTCCCGTTATTCCGAATACATGCTTCAGCGCATCCACTGCGCCATCGTAATCGTACTCGCCGTCCGTAAATACGTATACGCGTCCCATCTCTTTGGTAACTTTAAAGCTTCCCTCAACTTTTGAGAGCGCACGCTCCATATCGCGTACAAGCGCATCCTCAAACAGATATCTGTTTTTTCCCTTTATTCCTATTTCAGAATACTTTATCAAAAAAGCATGAAACATATATTTCTCCCCCAGTGTTTGCACCAATGACGTTAATATTAAAAGATATTTTGACCTTTTGACCCTATTGTATCACGTCAATGCCTCACATACCTTCTAAGCATCGGCACCAGATCGCGGATGGCTGCGATAGCCTCATCAATCTCATTCTCACTTGTTTCATCACAAAAGCTGAATCTTATTGCCGATTCCGCTCTTTCTTTGTCGCAGCCTATGGCAAGGAGTGTCGGACTCAATGCCCTCTTATGACTCGAGCATGCGCTTCCCGCCGATACATATACTCCCTTCTCCTCAAGAGAATGAAGCATTACCTCGCTCCTTATGCCCAAAAATGAAGCATTCACTATGTGCGGCGCCGAAAGGCTGTTATCGGGACTGTTTATAACAACATCATCTATCGATGAAAGCCCCTCTATCAGGCGACTTCTTAACGCATACATTTTTTCGCTTATTTCATCTATATTGGAATACGCATCCTCAGCCGCCTGAGCAAGCGCGGCGATTCCCGGAACATTGTCCGTACCGGAACGCATTCCGTTCTGCTGTCCTCCGCCGTAAATAAGCGGTGATATCCTGATCTTTTCCGAGACATACAAAAAGCCTATTCCCTTAGGCGCATGTATCTTGTGACCGCTCACCGAGAGCATGTCTACACCCAGCCGTCTGGGATTCAGTTTTATCTTTCCGAACGCCTGTATCGCGTCCGAATGAAATATCACTTTGGGATTTTTTTTCTTTATGATCCTGCCTATCTCTTCAAGTGGCTGAAGCGTACCGATCTCGTTGTTTACAGCCATAATGGAGACAAGAACCGTATTGTCGTCTACGACAGATTCAAGCTCATTAAGATCTATCACACCGTTTTTGTCAGTGCCTATCCTTACAACATCGTAGCCCTGCTCAGATAGAAAATCCATCGTCGCCGAAACAGACGCATGCTCTATTTTCGATGTCACGATGCGGCTGCCGTTTCGCTTATTCGCCCGCATGGCACCGACAAGCGCCCAGTTGTTGGACTCCGTGCCTCCCGACGTAAAGAAGATCTCTTTTTCTTTTGCCTTCAGGATGTCGGCTATCTTCTTTGCGCTGGCACGCACCAAACGCTCCGCCTGGGTGCCCATTAAATGCATCGAGGACGGATTGCCGAATTCGGCGCACATTATATTTTTAACAGTTTCAGCCGCCTGCGGCGATACTCTCGTCGTAGCGGCATTATCCAGGTAAATTTCCATTTTTATAATTACAGTCGCATTATGCATTTCAATGAGCTTAATGCGACATTTTCCTCTCTTGTACGGTTAGTCGCTCTCCAAAAGATACATCAATATGGAAAGAACCGCAATACCCGCCGTCTCCGTTCTTAATATTCTTTTTCCCAAAGTAACGGATTTCACGCCGGCATCTATGGCCGCCCTGACCTCTTTTTCGTCAAATCCGCCCTCCGGTCCTATCATGATCCCGACGCTTTCGCCTCTTTTTATTTCCGAAAAAAGCTTTCTGGTATTATCCATGCCATCGGCTCTTTCGTACGGTATAAAAGCATGATCGTTCTTTGCGGCCTCTTTAACGGCTTCTTCAAAGGTGATGGGCTGCGAAACCTCCGGCTCTATAAGCCTTTTTGCCTGTTTCGCGGCGGCGCCTGCTATGGCATTCCAGCGTTCCGCCTTCGCCTCGCTCTTTTCACCCTTTATCTTTACTATACATCTTGACGATATTACCGGAACTATCCTGTACGCCCCCAGCTCTACGGCTTTCTGGATTATCTGCTCGAATTTATCCTTTTTAGGCATACACTGATAAAGAGTGATCTTCGACTCAAGCTCCCGACCTGTCTTTTGTATATCGGTTATGCTGGCCAGGACTCTTTTTCCGGAAAGCTCCGATATCTCGCAGGTGTATTCCCACTCGTCGCCGCAGCTTATATAGATCTCGTCGCCGAGCTTCATTCTGAGTACGTTTTTTATATGATGGGCGTCCTGCCCTTCAATGCTTATACAGCCGTCATTTATTGCAGACGGCTCGACAAAAAACCTGTACACGTTGCCTCACTTTCCGGCAGTTATCGAAACCCATTCGCCCTGACGTGTGATCTCTATTATCTTGAAGCCTTCTTTTTCAAATGCTTCCCTTACCTCGTTTTCCTTAACATCGAGAATTCCGGATGTGATGAAGACTCCGCCGTCCTTCAAATGCTTTTTCGCCTGCGGTGCAAGAGGTATCAGCACCCCGGCAAGTATATTTGCCGTAATGATATCGTATTTTTCAAGTCCGACGCTTTCCTGTACTTCGGCATCGTCTATTATATTTCCCAGAATAAGAGAGAACGAATCATCGGCTATATCGTTTGATTCTTTGTTTTCGGCAACAGCCGATACTGTACAGGGATCAAGATCCGTTCCGACGGCATGACCAGCTCCGAGCTTAAGCGCAGCTATGGAAAGTATTCCGCTTCCTGTTCCCACATCCAGAATCTCGCAGCCTTCTTTTACATACTTTTTAAGCTGTCTGAGGCAAAGCTGCGTCGTCTCGTGCATGCCTGTTCCGAAGGCCGTTCCCGGATCTATATGCAGTAATATCTTATCCTCTGATCCCTCCGGAATTTCTTCCCATGACGGCACAACAAAGAAGTCATCCACGCTGAAGCTGTGGAAATACTCCTTCCAGTTGTTTATCCAGTCCTTATCCTCTGTCTGGGATCTTGTGATGATAGCCTCACCGATATCGGTAAAAGCTCTCAAGGCTTCCAGTTCCTCTTTTACATGCTGAAGGACTACCTCGTTGTCTTTATCGGGCTCGAGGTAAAAATGAATATACGCCTCGTCGCTTATTTCCGTCTCAGGCGGAATATCCACGAACATGCCCTTTAACTCTTCTTCGGTAAGGGGCACACCGTCCTCTATCTCAACGCCCTCAACGCCTGCATCCGCAAGTGTTGCGGCAACTATATCCTCGGCTTCCGCCGTTGTCTTTAACGTGTATTTATTCCACTTCATAAAAACTCCGTATTATTCAAAGAATTTCTTTCTTTTTTTATGCGTTTTCGTTGTGCCCTCTTCACCGCAGGCCTCGGCGTACTGCTCTAAAAGCTTCTTTGCCTCGCTGCTGAGCTTCGTTGGAACTTCGACTATAAGCGTTACGTAAAGATCGCCCTTCGCGTTTGCGTTCCTTACGGACGGCATTCCCTTCTCTCTGAGACGTATTCTCGTATTTGTGGCCGTTCCTGCCTTTACGGTATAAAGCACATCGCCGTAAGGAGTCGGTATACGCACATCGCCGCCCAGTACTGCCGTCGGATAAGAGATATACTGCGTACTGTAGAGATCCATTCCGTTTCTCTCGTATTTCTCGCTCTGGGAAACTATCACCTCGACGAGAAGATCGCCCATGGGACCGCCGTTTATTCCGGGCTCGCCCTTTTCGCGTATCCTTATGCTCTGACCAGTCTCGATTCCCGCCGGAATATCTACCTTTATCTTCTTTCTCGCGGATACATATCCCGTTCCGCGGCAATCAGGACATTTATCCTTTATATACTTACCTGAACCACCGCACTGCGGACACGTCTGAATATTCTGAACAGCGCCGAAGATGGACTGCTGCATGGAAACGAACTGACCCTGTCCGTTACACTTCGGACATGTTTCCGGTGATGTACCGGGCTTTGCTCCTGTTCCGCCGCATGTGGTACATTTTTCTTTAAGTGCGATATCAAGCTCCTTTGAACAGCCCGAAACCGCCTCCTCAAATGAAATATGAACTCTCGCACGTAAATTTGCGCCCTTTGTGGGTGAATTTCTGCGTGCTCCTCTGCTGCCGCCGAAACTTCCGCCGAAAAGATCTCCGAAAAGATCCGAGAATATATCTCCGTTGAAATCAAAACCGCTAAAGCCGCCAAAGCCGCCGGATCCGGCACCTGCGCCGCCATTCTCAAACGCAGCATGACCGAACTGATCATACATCTTTCTCTTCTCGGCATCGCTCAGTATGGCATACGCCTCAGTGGCTTCTTTAAATTTAGCCTCCGCCTCTTTATCACCCGGATTCATATCGGGATGATATTTTTTTGCTACTTGGCGATAGGCTTTCTTCAGCGTCGCTTCGTCGGCATTTTTGTCGACTCCAAGCACCTCATAATAATCTCTTTTTTTATCAGCCATCGCTGTCACCTTCCTGTAACTTTATTATTCTGAATTATGTTCTTACTCAGCCGGCACCAGATGCCCGGCTGCTGTGAACGTTTACGATTTGTCTGCTTATTACCACCATAAGGGACTGCCGGATTTTACGACAGTCCCTCTTAGGCTGTAATTATATTTCAATTAGATCTCTTTGTAATCAGCATCTACCACATCATCGTCGTTTCCGCCGTTCTGTGTTCCGCCGGCATTTGATGTGTTGTTATTAGCACCTGCACCTGCGCCGCCCTGCGGACCCTGCTGCTGCTGCATATTCTCATACATCTTTGTGAAGAGTGTCTGAGCACTTGTCATAAGCTTCTCTTTTGCAGCCTTTATCTCATCAACCTGAGCATCCGTCATGCCTTCTGCAGGAGCCTTTGCAAGAGCATCCTTAAGTGCATTAAGATCTGCTTCTACGTTTGCCTTTTCGTCGGCACTGATCTTGTCACCGGCCTCCTCAAGGGCTTTTTCTATCTGGAATACTGCTGAGTCTGCTTCGTTTCTTGTATCAACAGCCTCTTTCTTCTTCTTATCCTCTGCCTCGAACTGAGCAGCCTCTTTAACAGCCTTGTCGATATCCTCTTCGGACATGTTAGATCCGGCCGTTATGGTGATCTTCTGCTCTTTGCCTGTTCCGAGATCCTTAGCGGATACATTTACGATACCGTTTGCATCGATATCGAATGTAACTTCGATCTGCGGAACGCCTCTGCGTGCAGGCGGGATTCCGTCAAGACGGAACTGACCGAGGGATTTATTATCCTTAGCGAACTGACGCTCACCCTGTACTACGTTGATATCAACAGCCGTCTGGTTATCGGCAGCCGTCGAGAAGATCTGGCTCTTCTTTGTCGGGATAGTCGTATTTCTGTCGATGATGTGGGTTGCAACGCCTCCCATTGTCTCGATAGAAAGTGTAAGCGGTGTAACATCAAGAAGAAGGATGTCACCTGCGCCCGAATCGCCTGCCAGCTTACCACCCTGGATAGATGCACCAAGTGCAACACACTCATCAGGGTTAAGTGATTTGCTGGGCTCGTGACCTGTAAGCTGTTTAACCTTATCCTGTACAGCCGGGATACGTGTTGATCCGCCGACGAGAAGTACTTTTCCAAGCTCAGATGCTGTGATTCCCGCATCGTTAAGAGCTTTGTTTACAGGCTCAACTGTCTTCTCAACAAGGTCGTGTGTAAGCTCATCGAACTTAGCCTTTGTAAGGTTCATATCGAAGTGCTTCGGTCCCTCGCTCGTAGCTGTGATGAACGGCAGGTTGATGTTCGTTGTGCTTGCGCTTGAAAGCTCTTTCTTAGCCTTCTCGGCAGCCTCTTTGATTCTCTGCATTGCCATCTTATCGCCTGAGAGATCAACGCCCTCTGTCTTCTTAAATTCATTTACCATGTAGTCTACGATCTTCTGGTCGAAGTCGTCGCCGCCGAGACGGTTGTTACCTGCTGTTGCAAGAACCTCGATAACTCCGTCGCCTATCTCGATAACAGATACATCGAATGTACCGCCGCCAAGGTCGTAAACCATTATCTTCTGCTCTTTTTCATTATCAAGACCATATGCAAGGGCTGCTGCTGTAGGCTCGTTGATGATACGCTTTACATCAAGTCCGGCAATTCTTCCGGCATCCTTTGTAGCCTGACGCTGAGCATCGTTGAAGTATGCAGGAACAGTTATAACTGCCTCGGATACTTTTTCGCCAAGATAATTCTCTGCGTCGCTTTTCAGCTTCTGAAGGATCATCGCGGAGATCTCCTGCGGTGTGTATTTCTTATCATCAACAGCAACCTTATAATCACTGCCCATCTCACGCTTGATGGATGATATTGTTCTCTCTGAGTTTGTAACGGCCTGACGTTTAGCCGGCTCGCCTACAAGTCTTTCACCTGTCTTTGTAAATGCTACAACTGACGGTGTTGTTCTGCTGCCTTCAGCATTTGCTATAACGGTAGGTTTTCCACCTTCCATAACTGCTACACAACTGTTTGTTGTTCCTAAATCGATTCCTATTATTTTTCCCATGATATTATTCCTCCCGAATATTCACTATTATCAAATTTATTAAAATGCGAATTTTAATTCGCTACCTTTACCATGCTGTGTCTTACGACTTTATCTTTGTATATGTATCCCTTCTGGAATTCCTCGGCAACGATGTTCTCACCGAGTTCTTCGTCATCTATATGCATTACCGCATTATGAAGATTTGGGTCGAATTCCTTTCCGACAGCCTCGATGGGCTCAACACCCAGATCCTCGAATATTGTAACAAGCTGCTTATATACCTTGTTCATGCCGTCCACGAAGGGATCGCTCTCATCGGCATTTGCAAGACCTCTTTCGAAGTTATCAACTACCGGAAGCAGCTTTTCTATAACATCTCTTGCGCCGACGATATAGTTCGCAGCCTTTTCCTTTTCGGTACGCTTTCTGTAATTATCGAACTCCGCCATCTGACGCATGAGCTTGTCGTTAAGCTCTTCTATCTTTTCATCCTTTTTATCCTTCTTTTCTTTTTTCTTGAAAAATTTCTTCTCTTTCTTGGATTCCTTTGAATCCTCTGCAGCATCGCCGGCTTCTTCAACGCTGTCGCTTTTTTCTTCGCCGGTCTGCTCTTCATCCTCTTTCGCTTCGGTCTCGGGTTCGCTCTTTACTTCGCTCTCCTCTGCCTCGGATGTATCTTCCGCAGCATTTTCGACTTCCTGCGTTTCGGTACCCTTTATATTTTCCTCTGCCATATTGCTGTCCTTTCGATATCTTTAATATGTAAACCTAATTTTCTTTTTCTGAATCGTCCCCGTCCTTGAATATCTTATCAAGCTGGGTCTGAAGCGTCTTAAGATTATTAAGTACGTTTTCGTAATCCATTCGCTTCGGTCCGATTATTCCGATCGTTCCTCGAAGTCCTTTTCCAAGATCGTAATTTGCGGTAACAACCGAGCAATCATTCATGTTGCTCATTGGTCCTTCGTTTCCGATGTAAACCTGTATGGCGGTGTCCGAATCACCTGAATTTGCATCCGTGATCATCTGCGCCAGCTCGCTCTTTTCTTCAAATGCAGATATGAGACTGCTGGCTCTGCTGGAATCGGAAAGCTCCGGATATTTAAATATGTTATTAGCTCCGCTGGTGTATACCGGAAGATCCTCTTCCTTAACCTGTATCGCTTCTGCCACCGCATCCACAACCGAGCTTATTACGCTGCTGTGGATCCCTGCCTGGTTCTTCATACGGGTTATCATGTCGAGATTTATCTCACCGATGGCCTTGCCGTTCATCTGCGTGTTAAGCAGAAGATTGAGCTTCAGCAATGTTTCATCGTCTATCTCTTCGTCGACGTCGATTATCTGATTTTTCACCAGATTGCCTTCGGCAACGACTACCGCAACGAGCTGTCTTTCATTGACTCTCGAAAGCTGTATGAATTTCAGCCTCGTGCCGTGATATGCCGGCGTCGTTATCATCGTGGCGTAATTCGTATTGTTCGCCAGCACCTTAACGACCTGCTTAAGCATTTTTTCGAGCTTATCGGTTTTCTGAAGCATCATATCCTTTATCTCGGATACTTCCTGATCCTTCGTCTTGATAAGCTCGTCTACATAAAGCCTGTATCCTTTATCGGAAGGGATTCGCCCCGCCGAGGTATGCGGCTGTACTATATAACCCATTTCCTCAAGATCGGACATCTCGTTTCTTATCGTTGCCGAACTGAGGTTTAAATCCGTATACTTCGATATCGTTCTGGAGCCAACCGGTTCACCCGTTTCCAGGTAGGTCTGTATAATAGCCGTCAAGATAGTTTTCTTTCTTCCGTCAAGCTCCATCGCTTCTCTCCTTCCTTTTCCTTGTTAGCACTCGATTAGTTAGAGTGCTAACATCTATGTTCATAAAATACCACCCTACACATGATTTGTCAACGCCTTTTTGAGGTTTGTTTTTTATTAGTTTAAAATATTTCGTTTTTACAGCGCCGGCCTCCTCGAGGGTCTTCCTTAGCAGGTGTACATTGGCCGTGCCCTGTTCATCACGCTAAAAAGCGAAGACAAGGCACAATCACCATGTCTTCGCTTTTTTGTTGAATGGTCTCCTGATCACGTATGGTGTAACAGATTCCCCGCAACATTTCTACAAAAGTCCATCTACATTTGTATACGAAGTTATTTTACGACCCTTATACTGCTACGCTTGCGCATGGTTCTATCGAATCAATTTCCTTCTCCATGCTTACCTTTAAAGCTCGGATATCAAGATCATTCTGCATATCCAGAAAATACCTGTCTGATACTCCGAAAAACTTTGCCAATCTAAGCGACGTATCCGGAGTAATCCTCCGTCTTCCACCCAAGATATCCTGTATTCTTGAAACAGGAACACGTATACTTTGCGCTAATTTATACGCCGACAGGTTAAATGGCTCCATAAATTCCTCTTTGAGAATTTCACCCATCGTAGGAGCTTCAATAAATTCAGTCATCTTACTCCTCCTTTTGATCACTTCAGATTCTTAATGATAATCATTTTCAAAATCGTCTTAAATATAGCTCATTTTTGATATTTTATTATTGAAAAGCGCTCTTTTTTTGTTATACTACTTTACAGGTGTTGCCATAACGGTAGGCGGTTAGCCCTCTTGGGAGGTTGCTGAGTGCCAGTGGCACTCGTTTAGCAACGACCGAAGCGAAGCGAAGACCTGTGACCCTCCTAACAAATCAAAGAACGCTTAACAGCTTCTTTAGGAAGGAGGGTGGTGCCAATGAGTATTGCTGAAACAATTGCATTTTTAACCTTCGGTTTAAGTTGCTTTTGTGCCGGATACAAAATCGGCAAAGATATAAATACAAAAAAATAACCGCCACGGTCTGGAAAACTAAGCGGTTATTCTTTGCTTAAATCTACGGGCTAACCGTCTATCGGCAGCACCTTTTCTATGCTCATATTAGCATCAATAATTAAATAAGTCAAAAATTTTATTCCATTATTTCGCGTTATCTTTCGCCTAACATGCGCATAACTTTGTTACCTGATAGCCTCTTTCATTTCATGTACGTATTTT
>CAYMAY010000001.1:16398-60134 GCA_964388555.1 uncultured Lachnospiraceae bacterium | reverse complement strand
CGGCTTGCGGCGTACAGCTCACGGCCTGTGAGGATAAAAATCACGACCATAAGTGCGACAATGGCTGCGATAAGTATTTTGGCAAGCACAGCGATGAGAATAAAGATCATGTTTGCGATTACGGCTGCAGCGAGACCATAGGAGCTTGCGAAGATACAGATCATGATCATAAGTGTGATTACGGCTGCGGAAAGAGCTTCGGTGAGCACAGTGATGCAAATAAAGACCATAAATGCGATTATGGCTGCAGCGTGGCAATCGGTGAACACACAGATAATGACAATGATCATAATTGCGATTACTGTAAGGAAAAGATATCAGAGCACACCGGCGGCGAGGCTAATTGCACAAGCAGTGCGATCTGTAAAATCTGCAGGAGTGAATACGGAACGAAGGATCTCAGTAATCATGTCAACCTGAAGCACTTCGATAGAAAAGAGGCAACCACAACTGAGGAAGGCAATATTGAGTATTGGTATTGCGACGGCTGCGGTCTGTATTACAGCAATGCCGAGGCCACAAAGGAAATTAAGCAATCAGATACCGTTATTGCAAAGCTGAATAAAGCCGATGACGTTAAGAACAATGACGCTAAGCCTGGCACAACTCAGACCGGCGACAATCAGAACGGTACAACTCAGACAGGTGCCGCCCAGACCGGTGACAATAGCAACATCCTTCTCTGGCTGGCTCTGCTCATGGTAAGCGGTGCTGCCGCAGCAACAGTTGTCGGCAAAAAGAGAAAACATACTAAGTAATTAAAATCAAACATAGCGATAGCCCCTTGTGAATTCGGAATGTTCCGGGTTCTCAAGGGGCTTTTTCTCGTTAGATTAAATCATCTCTATATAAATCCGGAGTCATCCCATATAAATCTAAAGTAATCTAATTAAATGAAACGGTAATTTTATTACATTCAATAAAGTTGCCCGAAAATGTATTATTTCAACATACAAATCCAAGAAAAATAGTACAAAAACATATCGCTATATAAATGCCGAAGGAGGAGTTATGTCAGAAGTAATATTGAAAAATATCAAGAAAGTTTACCCTGCTGAAAAAACAAAAAAGAAAAAATTAAAAAAACAGAATAACGAAAAGAAGAGCAATCTTCTTGTAACATCCGAAGGCGTTTTAGCTGTACAGGATTTTAATCTTGATATCGCTGATAAGGAATTCATCGTTCTGGTCGGACCATCCGGATGCGGAAAATCTACAACGCTTCGTATGATAGCGGGACTTGAGGATATCAGCGGCGGAGAGCTGTACATAGACGGAAAGCTTGTAAATGATGTAGAGCCTAAGAACAGAGATATCGCGATGGTATTCCAGAACTACGCATTGTATCCGCACATGACGGTTCACGACAACATGGCATTTCCGTTAAAGCTTCGCAAGATGCCGAAAGCCGAGATAGAGCAGCGTGTAACCGAAGCAGCTGAGGTTCTTGGCATTACTCAGTATCTGGACAGAAAGCCGAGAGCACTTTCAGGTGGTCAGAGACAGAGAGTTGCCATAGGACGTGCCATTGTAAGAAATCCCAAGGTTCTGCTTATGGATGAGCCCCTTTCAAACCTGGATGCCAAGCTGAGAAACCAGATGAGAGCCGAGATCATAAAATTAAGACAGAAGATAGATACAACATTCGTATATGTTACTCATGATCAGACAGAGGCCATGACACTGGGAGACAGAATCGTCATCATGAAGGATGGTGTCATACAGCAGATAGGAACACCACAGCAGGTTTACGATCATCCTTACAACCTCTTCGTTGCAGGATTTATCGGCGTTCCGCAGATGAACTTTTATGATGCAGAGCTTGTTGAAAATAATGGAAATTACAGCGTACAGCTTGAAGGTTTCAGCGTAGCGCTTTCAGAAGAAAAACAGACGAAATTAAGATTCAACAAAGTAAAGGGAGGACAAGTTGTTCTCGGTGTTCGTCCGGAGCATTTGAAGCTTGTGAACAACGGAGGAGCTTCAAAGAGCGTTGAGGCCAAGGTCGAAGTATCAGAGATGATGGGAAGTGAAGTTCATCTTCACGCAGTTACAGGTCATGGAAACAGCACCATCCTTGTTGTTCCGAACATGGAACTTGCAGAGTATGGCGAAGTATCAATGGGCGATGTAATGAGCTTTGTATTTGACGGATCTGTTGTACATGTTTTTGATAAAGAAACAGGAAATAATTTAGAGAATTAAGTAAGGGAAGGTATATTAATGGACATCGAATTTATGCATCCTGCCGAGCAGATATGTACACTTATGAAGCGAATTTATGACAGAGGTCTTACAACACTGTCAGGTGGGAACCTTTCTATAAAAGACGATGACGGAAGCATATGGGTTTCACCCTCAGGAATAGATAAATCATCATTGACACCTGAGGACGTAGTCAGAATTAAACCGGATGGCACATATGAGGGAAAGCACAAACCTACATCCGAGTATCTGATACACGAGGAGATCTATAAGGTAAGATCGGATATAAAGGCAATCCTCCATGCACATCCGCCCGCAATGACAAGTATGAGTTGCCTTCATGATGTGGCAGATACTTCGTTATATCCCATGGCACATAAGATGAATTCGGATATTGCGGTAGCAATTTACGGACTTCCCGGATCATACGATCTTGCGGAAAAGGTGGCAGGAGTTTTCAAAAACGGAAGTAATACCGCAGTACTGGAAAATCACGGTGTATTCATGTCGAGCGGCAGGAATATATTCGAAGTGTATAAACGCTTTGATGAGCTTGAGACTAATGCAGTAATAGAAATGCAGTCTTATATACTGGGGAAACCTAAGGGACTTACAAAAGAGCAGCTGTCAGACTACAGGAAACTGACAGAAGCCGAGGCTGTAAAAAGCAACGAAACAACGCTTGTTTCGGCAGAAGAAAAACACTTAAGAAAAGAGCTTTCTGAGACTATAAACAGAGCATACAGATGCAAATTGTTTACGGCATATTCCGGTATAGCTTCAGCAAAGATCGATGAGCATAGCTTTTTGATATCTCCCTTAAAGAGGGATAATGAGTACCTTGCACCGCAGGATCTGGTAAAGGTAACAGACGGAAAATTCGAAGGTGAAGCAGAACCCGATGGCTTATGGAAATATGCCATGGAGGTTTACAAAAATAAGTCCGATATCAATGGCATCATATGTGCGACACCGCCATATACAATGATGTTCGCAGTAACGGATGAGCCATATAAGGTTAATTTCATACCGGAATCATATGGAGTGCTTTTCGATTGCAGAACTTATACGATAGACGAACTTTCCGGTAATCCTGAGAAGATCATTGATGAGGCGCAGTGGAATCATCCCTTCGCATTTATAAAGAATGCGGGAATAGCACTTACGGCAGCGTCGCTTCATTCAGCTTATGACATGATGGAGGTCTGCGAGAATGCGGCTAAATCTATATGGATGGCAAAGCTTACGGGACGCAACATAAAGTGGATGACAGCACAGCAGATGAAAGAAATGGATGAAAAATAATATGAAACGCAGCTATCTTGCAATGGATTTTGGCGGCAGCAGCGGACGTAGCATGCTGGGTACGTTTGACGGAGAGAAAGTTGTACTTGAAGAGCTGTCAAGATTTCCTGATTTTTTCGTAGAGATAAACGGTATATGTTACTGGGACATATTCATGATGCTTAAGAAGATCGAAGAAGCACTTGAAATTGCGAAAAAAAGGGCAAGTGAAGCCGGCAGTAACCTGGTCAGCATAGGAATAGACGCATGGGGAACAGATTATTGTTTGTTGGACAAAAGCGGAAATCCTTTAGGAACAGCTGTTTGTGAGAGAAACACTCAGGGAATAGGCAGAAAAACCGTAACGGATCTGATAGGAAGAGAAAAACTTTATTACAGTACGGGAACCCATTCTCTTAACGGAAATACGTTGTTTCAGCTTTACGAAAGAAAGCTCAGGGAAGATCCGCAGCTTTCAAGCGCTGACTCCTTCTTAATGCTTCCCGATCTTTTGGGATATTTCCTGACAGGAGTTAAGAAAACAGAGTATTCAGATGCCGCAACATCAATGATATTGGATACGGCTGCGGGAAAATGGAATACCGAAATCTTAAAAAAACTGGGACTCCCGTCTGATATGTGTCCGGAAATAGTTCGAGCCGGTACGCAGAAGTGGCCGCTTCTTCCTCAGTGGCAGAAGAGTCTTAAGACAGAAGATATATCATACGTACCTGTATTTACCCATGATACAGCATCGGCGGTATCAGCGATCCCGTATAAAAAAGGTCAGGCTTTTGCCTCCAGCGGGACATGGACGATAATGGGCATGGTCAGCGACAGACTTATTATCAATAAAGAAGCCATGGAATATAATTTCGCAAACTCCGCGCTTTTTGATGATCTGTATAAGCTGCATCGCGATTTTATGGGAATGTGGATGATATCAGGATGCCGGAACGAGTGGGAAAAACAGGGAATACATCTTTCATGGGATGATATAACGAAGGCGGCCGGTGAGGCTGAGCCGTTCCGCACGATCATAGACGTTGATGAGCCTGATTTCTTTAACAGCGGCAATATGCTTGAAAAACTTGAATCATATTGCAGGAGAACAGGGCAGGAAATGCCGGACTCCATCGGAGCCGTGAGCAGATGCGTTTATGAAGGATTGGTATTGAGATACATGCGCACCATGGATGAGCTTAGAAAGGCATCGAAGGAAGAGATGACATCTCTTCGCATTATAGGAGGAGGCGGAAATAACTTCTTCTTAGATCAACTGCTGGCAGATGCACTTGAAATGCCTGTAACAGCCGGACCATCCGAGGCGGCGGCTATAGGAAACGTTTTATCCCAGATGCTTGCGGATCATGGGATAGGATCTGTAGAGGAAGGCTGGAAAATAGCAGAATCATCCTTCGAGACGGTGTGTTTTAAACCGAAAGCATCAGAAGGGTGGAAAGATTTTTATTCAAAGTACAAAAAACTTGCGGGACTTATATAGTTTCAACGAAAAAGGATTGCAAGTTTTGAATAAAGTAAATTAAAATTATTTAAAAGGAGGAATTTAAATGAAAAAGAGATTGGTTGCACTTTTACTTGGGGCTGCAATGACAGCGTCACTGGTGGCAGGTTGCGGATCTTCATCAAGCAGTTCATCATCATCTGCAGGATCTTCATCTTCAGCATCATCCACAGCATCAGCATCGAGCGCATCGGGAGAGGCTGCTTCCGGAGATAAGATAACCATCACGATCGCAACGGATTATCTTGAGAACAACACCGAGAGCGTAGCTACAAACTTTAACGCAGCGCTTGCAAGTGCAAAGGAATACTTTGCTGACAAGTACAACATCGAATCTGAAGCTTATGCGATTGAATCATACAAAGAGAAGATCAGAAACCTTGTTGCAGCAGATGAGCAGCCGGACATCTTCATGGTTTGGGGCGCTGGCTTCATGAGCTCATTCGTTGATGCTGGAAAAGTAGCTGCAATCGATGATTATATCAGTGATGAAGCTGCTTCCGAGATCCAGGATGGTTCTTTGGATATGTTTACGTTTGATGACAAAACATATGGCCTTACATCCAGCAAATGGGTAGGCAGCCTTTATTGCAACACAGCTCTTTTCGATGAGTATGGATTAGAGCTTCCCACAACATATGATGAGCTTCTTGATGTATGTGCTGCCTTTCGTGAGAACGGAGTACAGCCTATCGCATTAGGAGCTAAGGATCAGTGGCCGTGCCAGCAGTACATCAACGAGTTCACGATTCAGCTTGCAGGCGCAGAAGAAACCAACAAGATGGTATTTAAAGAGACCTCAGTAGATAATGAGTACGTTGCACAGGCTACGGATTATGTTATAGAGATGATCAATGCCGGCTGCTTTAACGACAACTTCATGGGCTTATCGAATGAGGAGGCATATGCATCATTTACAAGAGGCGAGTGCGCTATGATGTATACAAACTCCAACTATTCTTCACAGGCTTATGAAGAAGGCAGTGCAGTTGCAGATTCTATAACTGCTATCAGATTCCCGCTTCTTTCGGATGCTGTTACATCTACAGATTATTTCGGCGGTTCTATTGACGGACTTTGCATGAGTGCAAATTGCGAATATCCGGAAGAGACCTACGAGGTTATGGAATATATAACACGTGAGTGGGCAAGAAATACAGGCGTTCTCAGCACATGGGATCTTGACGACCTTGCAGAATCTTATGAAGTTGACACTGTGATCGCTGATTTCTCTTCAGATGCAACAGGATATGCATTGGCATGGGATACACTTTATGATTCAAATGATGCTCAGACATGGCTTGATCTTGTATCAGAAGTTTATTCAGGAAACATAACAGAAGGTTCTGATTTTGCAGCTCAGTTACAGGCGGCAGTAGCCGAAGAGTAAGATAATCGAACTGATTACTACCGGGGTCGTATTTATAATGACCCCGGATTATAAATTAAAGGAGTATGAAAAATGGCTGAAAAGATGATGGCAAAGAGAGCTGTCTTAAAGGGACCGTGGCAGCTTGATATAGAGGAGGCACAGCTTCCGGAAGTTAAAGAAGATGGTATGCTTATAAAAATCGAGGCTGCGGCAATATGCGGATCGGATCTTCATTCGATAAAGTCAAGCCCGAAGCAGCCGAGTCCCCTGGGACATGAGTTCGCCGGAAGAATCGTGGAGATGGGATCAAAGGCAAATCAGACAATTTACGCATACGGCGGACCGTTAAAGGTTGGTGACAGGATTGTTGTTTATCCCTGGCTTAATTGCGGAACATGTCCGGAATGTCTGCGCAACGGCAACAGCGTATGCATGATCTGCCAGAACGGATTCATGTACGGCGGACAGGATACATTCGGAAACAGCCCGATAACGGCGGATGCAAACGAGGCTCCGTACTTCAAAGGCGGTTTCGGAGAATATGTATACATACATCCCAAGACATACGTATGGAAATTACCGGATGATATGCCAAGTGAAATTGCGTCTTTACTTGATCCTCTTGCGGTATGTGTACGTGCTATTGAAATGGCAAAGACAGAAGCAGGCGTTCTCGGCGAATCCTTAAGCACAAACACAAACGCTGTTGTTATCGGTGAGGGAGCAATCGGTATCATGACAGCTATGCTTCTGAAGATAATGGGCTGCAGAAGAGTAATCCTTACGGGTCATAAAGATGAGAAGCTGCGGGTTGCCAAGGAAATATCCGGCTGTGATTATGTAATCAACAGCAATAAGATGGAAAAAGAGGAAAGATTTGCCTATATTAATGAAATAACAAATGGCGGACCGGATCTTGTTATTCAGTGCGCAAATAACACGGAGGCTTCAATAGAGGGACTTGAATTGGTTAGGGTTCTCGGAAGCTATATTGAGGTAGGTGTTCCGTTTGGATTCGGACAGAAGTTCAATGTTGAACTTCCGAAACTTATATTCAGTAAAAACGTTAAGATAAACAGTCTTGCTGCTAACAGTCATAAGGAATTTGATAAGGCATTCCGTTTGCTTGAAAGACATAAAGAAATACCTTTCGAAAAGTTGCTTACACATAAATTCTATTCATTGGAAGAGCTGGTGCCCACAATGAAGAAGATGAGAGATATAGATTATATAAAAGGTGTAATGATATTGAAATAAAGTTCTCCAATGATAATGAGAGGGGCAGATTATCCGGGTGGATATTCTGCTCTTTTCAATTGTTTAGCGTGAGATCAATATGATACAATAAAAGCAACTCCGGTAAACGTATTTTGGCACGAAGGGATAAACAGGGCATGAGAAAAAAATTAAAGCATAAAATAGGAAATATGACATTTCGGGGACAGATCATGTTCATATATGGAGTGGCAATGGCAATCGTGCTTTTTGTGGCCATATGCACTTTTATGCTTTTTTACAATAAAATGATCATAAGCGAGACGGACAGCAGACTTAACAGGGATGTATACAGGGTTGAGGCCAACATTAATTCCGTGATAGAGAGAATTAATGAATATTCCAAGGTAATGATGTTCGATGATGCGGTGCAGAGTCTGCTTAAAGATAAAGAACAAACCTACACCCGGGCAAAAATGAGTTCTGTTTACAATATTATAGGAAGTACATTTATAGATACGGTATGTATATACGATTTTGAGGGCAGAAAATATTCCGCGGAAAGCGGCGCATATAGATTGGAATCGGCGAAGGATATATCTGCGGCGTCCTGGTATGACGAGGTTATTGAAAAATCAGGCGGTCTGGTGATGATAAAGGATGATGGCGGTTTTCTGAATGATACGGGAAATCATATGATATTTCTGCGCGTAATAAACGACCTGGATTCGCTGGAACCTATAGGCATACTGGAAATGACAGTTCCGGACAGTGAATTCGAAAACGCCTGGTCGGATGTGATACACCAATACGGGACAAAAGTCATAATACAGGATGAGGTGGGGAAGGTTATTTACGAATCGGAGGAAGTAGACGAGAATCTGATCGAGTACGCAAACGAAGAGGAAAATACGGAAAGCGGCAGCATGACTACGATTGATTATAACGGTCAGAAATACGGAGTGATGCATGTAACATTATCAAATAACTGGAAGATTACACAGATATTGTCTATATATTCCGTCGGACAGGGCATGTTTAAGTTTATTGTAGTGTTCTTCGCTGTCATCGCCATTGTTTTCATTGCGATGATACTTATAAACAGATACATATCGGGCAGATTTGAAAAATCTGTGGGACGGATATTAACATCTATAGGAGAGATCAAGGAGAGAAAATTTAATGCCATAACAACACAGAGTGTAAACAGGGAAATTAATCAGCTTCAGAGCGGATATAATTACCTGATAGGAGAGATACAGTCCCTTATTGCTGAAATAGAAGATGATGAAAAACAAAAGCGTACATATGAACTCAGCCTACTGCAGGCGCAGATACGGCCGCATTTTCTTTATAATACATTTGATGCCGTAAGCGCTCTTGCGATCATGGGCCGTACAGATGATATATTCACCATGATGCAGGCATTGGGCAAGTATTACAGGTTCAGCCTTCATAAGGGAGACGAGGTTATTCCCGTTGCGGATGAGGTCGATATTATTAAGAATTACATAATAATAATGAAATACCGCTTTGACGGTGAGTTTGATGTTGAATACGATATAGAAGACGAGGCTATGTACTGTGTAATACTTAAGCTGACACTGCAGCCTTTTGTGGAGAATGCCATATTCCACGGCATGAAATACAAGAAAAAGGGCGGGATTATAAATATCGGTATTAAAACGGATGGAAACAGCCTGCTGATCGAGGTGAAGGACAACGGAGCGGGAATGAGCCCGGAGCAAAAAGAAAAAATGATCGACGGCAAGGCAGAGAGCAAGGATCGCGGATTCGGTGTCAGATCTACGCTTGAACGATTGCGGCTGTATTACGGAATAGAGGATTTTGTAGATATAGAAAGCAGTGAAGGAGAGGGAACAACTATTAAACTTAGAATTCCGGCATTGGACTATTAACAGGAATAAGGCGGTGCCTGAATTTCAACATTATTACGATAAAAGAACAGGATGATCATCTGATATAGATGGTCGTCCTGTTCTTTTTTCGTGGTGGTAATGAGATTAAATGTCTTAGTCATGAGAACTCATTCAGATTAAAAATCGGATTGATATAATTTTTATATAAAATTTAGAAAAGGATTAATGAAGTTAACATCAATCTTTTAAGGAGGAATGGGCATGTCACTTGTAACATTAAAAGAGATAACGAAATATTCGCTTAAAGAAAACTATGCAGTTGCGGCGGTAACGGTATTTGACACCGTATTTGCGGAGGGTGTGCTCTGCGCGGCAGAGGATATGAAGACACCTATTATCATGATGATCGGAAATACTACAGTTGTAGACAGACCTGATTATTATGATCATTTTTACAATTATCTGGCTAACCGCTGCCGTCACTCATCCGTACCGGTGTGTCTGCATCTGGATCACGGCCCGAGCTATGAGGCATGTGTGAACGCAATAAGGGTCGGATGTACCAGCGTAATGATAGATGGCTCAATGCTTCCTTATGAGCAGAATATAGAGGTTACCAGAAAGGTAGCGGAAATGGCTCATGCAATAGGCGTTGACGTTGAGGCGGAAATAGGCCACGTAGGAGCAAACCGCACATCTCATGAGATGGTAGGAGATGTAGATAATTCCATATATACAGAGCCTGAGATGGCTAAGAGATTTGCCGAGGAGTCAGGATGTGACGCATTGGCAATAGCCATAGGAACGGCACACGGTATTTATAAGGAAAAACCGAAGCTTAATATTGATGTATTAAAAGAAATAAGAGGTCTTGTGGATATTCCTCTTGTATTACACGGAGCATCAGGACTTACAGAGGCGGATTTCTCAGCTGTAGTTGATGGCGGAATCAATAAGATCAATATTTGTACCGGTCTTGTAGTTCAGGCAGCCGATGAAATGCGCGACGCAGCGGCGGTGCTTCCCGAAAATACACCGTTGTTCCCGCTTATCGCAGCAGGATTTAAAGGCGCTTATGAAGCAACACAGAAGCATATTAAATGGTTTAGAACGAAATCCTACACATCTGCATTTGATGAGAAACCGTATTGATAAAGGAGAAATATCATGGAAAAGAAAAAAGTATTGTTTGCAGCAGATTTTTCCATAACCAAAGAGGATGTACTTGCTAACAAATATGTATTCGACAAATACGAAAACGTTGAAGTTGACTGCGTAGAGATAAGCCTCGGAGAGACAAAAGAAGACAGAGCAACATATCTTCTGCGCACCGAAAAAGAGGGCCCGGAATGGACAAAAGCACCGAAGGAGCTTCTGGAAGCCGCAGTTGATGCGGAGATCATCATAACGGATTTCGCGGCAATAGGAAAAGATGTTATCGATGCGGCGAAAAAACTCAAACTTATAGGAGTTCTCAGAAGCGGCGTAGAAAACGTAAACCTTGATGAGGCAAAAAAGAGAGGCATAGACGTTATCTGTTCACCGGGAAGAGTTGCGGCACCGGTTGCCGATTATACGGTCGCTATGATGATAGCGGAAGCAAGAAACATTGTAAGAAGCAATCTTGTTTCTAACGGAGGTGAGTGGAAGATTCGCTTCAAGAACTTCCCGTATTCCCATAACATGGCAGGAAAAACAGTGGGAATCATAGGATACGGAAATATAGGACAGATGGTTGCGGCAAGATTAAAACCATTTGGCGTTAAGGTTATTGCCTATGAGGCATATATGTCTCCCGAGAAGGTAAGAGAGAAAGGTGCGGAGCCGGTATCCTTAGACGAATTATTAAAGACATCGGATTATGTGACAATCCATCAGCGTCTTACCAAAGAGACGGAAGGCATGATGGGCAAAGAAGAGTTCTCTAAGATGAAACCCACCGCGATCTTTGTTAATACGGCAAGAGCAGGTCTTGTTAATGAAGAAGCACTCGTATGGGCACTGGAAAATGACATCATAGGCGGCGCGGCTCTGGATGTATTCTGGGAGGAGCCCATAAGAAAGGATCATCCGCTTCTGAAACTGGAAAATGTTACGCTTACACCTCATCTGGCGGGAACCACCAGCAATGTGGGAAGCAATTCAATAGCCGTTATCATGAAGGATCTGGACAGATATTTTAACGGCGAGCCTATGTTAAACAAAAGATGATATCGGAGTTCACGGAGGAAAAATAATGGCAAAATCAAGATATATAGGAAGTTATCCGGCTATCGGAATCAGACCGATAATAGACGGACGCAGAGGACCGCTTAAGGTTCGAGAGTCACTGGAAGACCAGACAATGGGAATGGCACTTGCCGCAAAAAAGCTTTTCGAAGAAAATCTGGTTTATTCCAACGGAGAGCCGGTAAAGGTTGTGATCGCGGATACGACAATAGGTCGTGTGGCGGAATCGGCGGCATGTCAGGAGAAATTTGAAAAAGAGGGTGTAAAGATAACTCTTTCGGTAACACCGTGCTGGTGCTACGGATCCGAAACAATGGATATGGATCCCACAACCATAAAGGCTGTCTGGGGAATGAACGCTACAGAGAGACCGGGAGCTGTTTATCTGGCATCGGTTCTTGCGACACACGCCCAGAAGGGTCTGCCTGCATTCGGCGTTTACGGAAGACAGGTACTTGAAGCGGATGACATGGAGATTCCGGAGGATGTAAAAGAAAAGCTTTTGCGTTTCGGAAGAGCCGCTGTTGCAGCAGCAACCATGAGAGGAAAATCATATCTCCAGATCGGATCGGTCACAATGGGAATCGGCGGTTCCATAATGGATCAGGCTTTCATGGAGGAATACTTAGGACTTCGTGTTGAGTCGGTAGACGAGGTTGAGATACTCAGACGAATAGATGAGCATATCTATAATGAAGAAGAGTATAAACAGGCGCTTGCATGGATCAAAAAGAATTGTCCCGAAGGAATCGATAAGAATCCTGATTTCGTGCGCAAGAGTGATGAGCAGAAAGAGAAGGATTGGGAATTCATCGCAAAGATGTCCGTTATCATAAAGGATCTTTACCAGGGAAATCCGAATCTTCCTGAGAACGGAAAAGAGGAGTCGGTGGGACACAACGCCATATGCGGCGGCTTCCAGGGACAGAGACAGTGGACAGACTGGAAACCCAACACCGATTTCACGGAAGCCATCATGAATACTACGTTTGACTGGACAGGTGCGAGAGAGCCCATGATCCTGGCAACAGAAAATGATTGCCTGAACGGAATAAGCATGCTGCTCATGTCTCTTCTCACACAAAGAGGTCAGATGTTCGCAGATGTGCGTACATATTGGAGCGGAGAATCTGTAAAGAGAGTTACAGGCTACGAGCTTGAAGGCCACGCGAAGGAATCTGACGGATTTATTCATTTGATCAATTCGGGAGCCTGCTGTCTTGATGCGTCCGGTGTATGTACAGATGAAAACGGAAAACACCTTATGAAAAAATGGTTTGACGTATCAGATGACGACGTGAAGAAAATGCTGGAGGCTACAACCTGGAGCGCCGCAGACAACGGATATTTCAGAGGCGGCGGATTCTCATCAAGATTCGAGACAAAGTACGAAATGCCCGCAACAATGATTCGTTTGAATCTTATAAAAGGTCAGGGTCCAGTGCTTCAGATCGCCGAGGGATGGACAGTAGCTCTTCCGGAGGAGGTTTCGGATGCGCTCTGGAAACGTACGGATTACACATGGCCATGTACATGGTTTGCACCGAGAACAGACGGAATAGCAGGAAGTCCCTTTGAAACGGGATATGACGTTATGAACAACTGGGGAGCAAATCACGGCGCCATATCATATGGACATATCGGCGCGGATATCATCACACTGGCATCTATGCTCAGAATTCCGGTTTGTATGCATAATGTTCCCGAAAAAGACATCTATCGTCCGGCAGCATGGAATGCCTTCGGAATGGATAAAGAAGGCCAGGATTACAGGGCTTGCAAGAATTACGGACCGATGTACGGAACGACAAAGTAATAAAAGAGGGTATTTTTGATATAAAAACAGAACGGGGTGTTCATTATGAAAAACCAGACAATTTTGATATTGGATTTCGGAACTTCAAATGTACGTTCGGTGCTTGTGTCTGCTGAGTCGGGTGACGTGGTCGGAAGCGCATCAATAAAAAACAAATGGATACAGACCGAAGAAGGCTACTATGAAATGAATGCCGAGAGGATCTGGAGGTCATCTGTTAAGACTGTCGGGGCGGTCATTAGTGAACACCCGGAGGTGGAGATAAAAGGAATCGGATTTTCTTTTTTGGGTGATGCACTGATACCTGTGGATGAAAATTTAAAGCCGCTTCGGGGAATGATAATGGCATTTGATACCAGAGCTCAGGCAGAGGCGGAACAGATACGTACATCCATCGGCGCAGAGGAGTTTAAAAGCATAATCGGAGGGCCGTGCCTGTCGATGCTTGTGTGTTCGAAGCTGCTGTGGATCAGAAAACATGAGCCGGAGATATTTAAAAAGACCAAATATTTCCTTCATATACAGGAGTACATTCTTGCAAAACTCGGGCTTGGGATCAAGTCGGATTACACAATGGCGACACGCAAGACAATGCTTGATATCCGAACAAAAAAATGGTCGGAAGAGCTGATGAAGCTTACAGATGTAAGTAGGGAGCGGCTCGGCACAGACATACACGATTCCACATTTGTTGCGGGACGGATAAAGAAATTCGGTGATGTTGTTCTTCCGAATGAGGTTCCAGTGGTGATCGGAGCCCATGATTCGGAATGCGGCGTACTGGGGCTGGGCGTCAATCCGGAAAGAAACGACATTATAGGAAATGTGTCGGGAACATACGAAATGATGGGATTCTTTACGGATTCAGATGTGGATAACAGTAAATTCCCGTTGGTGGAAAGAGGCTGTGCACTGTCGCAGAGCAGCATGATCATTAACGGATCAAGCATCGCAGGTTCATATGTGAAGTGGTATCAGAACAATATTTGCAAATACCCTAAAAAGATGTTTGAACACATTGAGGATCTGCTTTGTTACGATGGCAATGGCAATATCTTTTTCCTGGCCGACAATGACAGACAGGGCTGCATGCTAAGCGGATTTGATCAGTTTACAAAGCAGGAGATGATCTATCAGGCGATTATGGAAGGCATCACTTTTAAGCTTAGAAGATTGAAAGATGAAATGGAGGCAGCCACCGGAAAAGGATTCGGTGTGATGCTTGCGGGAGGTGGCGGAGCATCTTCGTATAAATGGCTGCAATTCAAGGCCGATCTTTTCAAGATACCGGTCAGACGGGTAAGAAACAAGGAAGCTTCGGCGGTAGGAGCTGCAATAATAACCGCAGTGGGAACAGGTATTTTTAAAAATTATACAGAGGCAATCGGAGTTATGACCGGAACGGAAAGGGAGTTTCTTCCGAATGCGGAGATATCGGATAAATATCAAAAAAAATATGAGCGGTATTTACAACTCATGAACATGTTATAAAAAAGGAGGAGAGGGCAGATGACGAAGGTCTTAGGCAATAAAAAAAGTATTTTTGCTTTTTTGGCACCTGCAGCGATCATCTTTCTGTTGGTCATGATCATACCTATTTTTGCGACCGGATATTACAGTACGCTTAAATGGGATGGAATCGGAGAGAAGGTCTTTGTCGGTCTTAAGAACTATGTGACACTTCTTGTAGACAATAAGTATGACTTCTGGCAGTCGGTAGGACATTCATTTATCGTAGTGTTCCTGTCGGTATGTGTACAGGAAGTTATCGCACTTATAATCGCACTTATACTTGCAAGGGGTGTAAAGGGCGAGGGATTTTTTAGAACAGCATTTTTCATCCCGATGGTAGTTTCATCGGTTGTAATCGCACAGCTGTTCCTGAAAATATACAATCCGAATTACGGATTACTCAACACGGTCCTTGGAGCACTGGGACTTGAAGGACTGCAGCAGGACTGGCTGGGAGATCCCAATGTAGCACTATGGGCGGTATTTATACCGTTGATCTGGCAATACATAGGATACCATATGCTGCTGTTCTACGGAGCAATAAAATCCCTTTCAACAGATGTAATAGAAGCTGCAAGAATCGACGGCGCAAATTACAGGCAGATATCATGGCACATTATCATACCGCTTATTATGCCGATCATTGAGACATGCGTGGTTCTCGCCGTAGTAGGAAGTCTTAAAACCTTCGATTTTGTATACGTAATGACAAACGGAGGACCTGTTGGAGCTACCGAGGTGCCCAGTACCATCATGTACGACCTGCTTATGCAGAGAAACCTATATGGAGAGGGCAGTGCCGTCGCGGTCATCATTGTTATAGAGTGCTTGCTCTTTACGCTTATTCTTCGATATGCGTTTAAGAAGATAAGAAATAAATTTTAGGAGGACAGGACATGAAAAAATTTAAAAACGGAGGTATAGGAACCTACATATTCCTGATCATTTTCACCGTAATTCAGATTTATCCTTTGTTTTGGATGTTTTGCTTTTCTCTTAAAACGAACAATGAGATTTTCGGAGACAACGTAGCCGGCTTGCCTATGTTCTGGAAGTGGTCGAATTACGTAGAGGCATGGACAAACGGAAACGTTGGTCAGTATTTCTTCAATACAGTTGTAGTAACACTTTTGACGGTGCTTTTTACGGTAATATTTGCGGCAATGGCATCATATGCCCTGAGCAGAATGGTATGGAAGCTTTCGAGAACGGTTATGACTATCTTCCTTCTGGGACTGATGATCCCGATCCACTGCGCACTGTTACCGCTGTTCCTTACTTATGTTAAGCTCGGAGTTTTAAATACTTACTTCTGCCTGGTACTGCCATATACGGCATTTGCATTACCCTTGGCAATATACATATTCACCGGATATATGGAAGGCATACCGAGGGAGATGGAGGAAAGCGCGTTTATCGACGGCTGCAATATCTTCAAATGCTTTACACGTATCATTGTTCCGATGTTAAAGCCGGTTATTGCGACAGTTACCATAGTTACATTCCTTAATACATGGAACGAGTTTATGCTGGCATCGACATTTATCACAAAGTCCAGCATGAAGACCCTTACAGTCGGCGTTCAGGAAATGGTAGGACAGTACACCACTAACTGGGGTCCTGTAGGAGCATCTCTGGTACTCGCATCGCTGCCGACGCTGGTAATCTACATACTTATGAGCAAACAGGTTCAGAAGAGCTTCATGGCCGGTGCTGTTAAAGGCTGATTGTATAAGAAAAACTATTTTAAAAGGAGATTATAGATCATGAAAAACAAGGCTTTTTACCTGTTGAAACCGGGCGAGTTGGAGGAAAGAGAATGTGACATGCCAACCTGCGGTGATGACGAGGTGGTTATAAAGGTTGAGTATTGCGGCGTGTGCGGTTCGGATGTTTATTTCTATAAATACGGATCTCCGGATTATCCGCAGCAGAAATTCCCGTTTATCCTTGGACATGAGCCGGGAGGAACTGTTATAGAGACAGGTAAAAATGTAAAAAATCTTCAGGTGGGAGACAGGGTAGCTGTTGAGCCAGGATATTCCTGCGGTCATTGTGAGTGGTGCAAGAAGGGACTTTATCACTTATGTCCCGAAACAAAATTCTTATCCATTCCGGCACCGAATTTTATCGAGGGAGCATTCCGTAAATACATTTCGCATCCGGCAGAAAGATGCTTTAAGCTTGCGGACAATATTTCGACACTTCAGGGCGCAATGATAGAGCCTCTTGCAGTCGGAATGAGCGGAGTATACAGGTCCGGTGTTAAGAGCGGTGATATAGCTGTTGTTATGGGATCCGGATGCATAGGACTTGGCGCATTACAGTCGCTTCGTGCTTTCGGTGTTATAAATACGATCGTCGTCGATCTTCAGGAAAATCGTCTTGAAAAGGCAAGAGAGCTGGGCGCAGCCATCACTATTAATGCCAGTGAGAAAAACGCTATAGAGGAAATCGATAAGATCACAAACGGACGCGGAGCGGATTTCGTATTTGAAACCGCGGGAAGCAAGGTGACATGTGCGCAGGCTCCCTATATTCTGAAAAGAGGCGGCACGCTTATGATCATCGGAAATACAGGAAAGTTTGAATTTGACTTCCAGAGACTCATAGACCGTGAAATGAAGATTCTTACAAACTTCAGATATCATGACATCTATCCCATCGCTATAGGGCTTGTAGAAGCGGGAGTTATAGACCCGGCAAGTGTTGTTACCGATATATTTGATTTCAAGGATATACCGGAGGCATTCAGGGCAAGCATACTCAGACAGAATGAGGTTGTTAAGGCAGTTATAAAAGTTGCTGACTGAGATAGATAAAAGAAAGAAGAGCCTGTACGCTGAATTTCAGCGTAGGGCTCTTTTAGAATTACCGGCAATATGAACGGTTCTGTAGTATACGGGAATAAGAATGGCAGATGCAAATGACCATGCGATAGGACTTGCTATTCCCACGGACAGGTAACCGATAAACTGCGGCAGCAGGATCGACACCGCCAGGCGGGTGGCAAGTTCCGTCATACAGGCCAGAAACGGAACAGCCGTATTGTTCATGCTTTGAATCGTCGGCCTGTACACCGAAAGAAGACCCATCAGGAAATAAAACGGTACGGTATAGGTGATGTATATATCCGAGTAATGTATGATCTCCGCAGATGGTGAACTGAGAAACATATAAACAATAGGATGCTTCAAAAGAAGTATGATAACGCTCAGTACCATGCTGATCAATTCAATCTGAAAAAGCGAAACACGCAGGCCTTCTTTTATTCTGTCTAACCGTCTGGCTCCGAAGTTCTGTGACATGTATGAATATACGGCAGAGATCATGGCATCGTTCACGTAGCTTGATATACGGTCTACTTTTGATGCGGCAGCGTAACCCGCTACGGCCGCGGTACCGATTGAATTTACGAGGGACTGAATAGCAATCGATCCGATACACATAACGGACATCTGCAGACCCATGGGAACGCAAACGCCAAGCTGTGTTTTCATTTCGGAACCGATATCTGCAAAATCGGAGGATGTCAAACGGAGCACCGTGAAATTCTTAAGAGCAGCAATAATACAAAGTATGGCGGATGCAAGCTGTGCGGCAACAAATGCAAGAGCGGCGCCGGCAACCCCCATATCCAGCGGAATCATAAATATAAGATCAAGCACTATATTGAGAATAGAGGATAAAAGCAGGCAGATTAAAGGAAGTTTGCTGTTTCCGAGAGCCCTCATTATGCTTGCGGCCATGTTGTAAAAAAAAGTTGCGCCGGATCCGAGGAAAACAATAAATAAATAATCATAGGTAAGAGAGTACAGCTCGGTTGATACGTTCATTAACGAAAGTATACCGTTGGTGAAAAAACAGCATGCGAAAGTTATTACGGCAGAAAAAATAACGGAAAGCACTATAGAAGCCGCCGCACTTTTTCGCATTGCGGAATAGTCCTTACCTCCGAAGGCGTGACCAAGGCGGATGCCGAAGCCGTTTGTTATACCCATGATGAAGTTCTGTACGGCGTATATGATAACAGTAGTAGAACCTACGGCGGCAAGAGCTTCAGTACCCATGAGTTTTCCGACTATAACAGAGTCGGCGATGCTATATAGAAACTGAAAAAAATTTCCGATAATAATGGGAATGGCGAAGCGCACTATCACATTAAACGGACGTCCTTTTGTCATATCGATTTCCATTGTTTTCTGCATGTTTTTATCCTTTCATCGAAAAACTTGAATTTTTAAATCGTGGAGTGATCTATGAGTTATAATAAAAAAGCCATAATTGTGGACGGAAACCTAAGGGAGACGGTGTTTCACGGAACCCCTGATTTTCCGGTGGTTGTATTTTTTGACGATATCAGCCTTTTTGAAGGCAATATTGCGGCAATACATCTTCATACAGACATTGAAATATGTATTCCGGTTAAAGGCACGGTTCTTATGCAGATACGGCAGCAGGAGCTGGAGATCAAACCGGGACAGGCGATAATTATAAACAGCAACGTCCCCCACAGCCTTCGTGCGTTTTATGATAAAGATTGTCAGTACTATTCCATAATATTTGATCCTTCCTTTATATCCGGAAAAGTCGGAGAAAAAATAGAGCGCCTGTATATTCACCCGTTTCTGGAGAACAGCAATATTCCCAGTGTACTTATTAAAGGAAGAGAGGACACGGATATTGAGCTTATGAATCTCCTGAGAAACATTATCGGAATATGGAACGGGCACGAACGCTGCTACGAGCTAAAAACAAGGGGTTTGCTTTGTCAGATCTTCGGTCGCGTCATAGCAGATTCCTTAAACGGAAAAACGGAGTATACTCCGATAAACAATCCCGAGCTTGAAAGGTTCGGTAAAATGCTTGAGCATATACATTCTCATTATGATTCAGTGTTTTCATTGGATGAGCTTGCAAAAGCCATGTTCCTCTCCAGGGAAACATGCTCGCGTTTGTTTAAACGTATGTCAGGAAAAAACATAACCATGTATCTTGAGGAATATCGCGTGGGACAAAGCCTGCCCCTTATACGAAACGGAGAGTATACCATCAGCATGATAGCCGAAATGTGCGGATTCAGCAGTGCCGGGCGTTTTGCCAGGGCGTTCCGTAAATACATGGGATGCAATCCTCGTGAGTACAGATGCAATAATAAGATAAGACGGTGACAAAAACGATTCAGTTATTGCCGATATATATACACTTATTGACATAAATTGGAATAGATTGGAATAGAAATTTTAAGCCATAAAAGATATAATGATGTAAGCGGTAATTATTATAAGAAGCGGGGTTGCCTATATGTTGAAGATCCTTATTGTTGACGATGAAGCTCTGATAAGAGTACTGATCAGCCGTTGTATAAATTGGAATGAACTGGGGTTTGAGATCGTCGGTGAAGCATCAAATGTTACAGATGGTATGGCACTTGTAAAGGACCTGCAGCCTGATGTGGTCTTTACGGATATTATGATGCCCGATATTAACGGCCTGGAGTTTGCGGAAATGATCGGAGAGTACAATCCGGCCGTAAAAGTTATACTTGTGTCAGGGTATGAGGATTTTGAATACGCACAGCGGGGAATAAAATTAGGCGTATTTGACTACATATTAAAGCCTATTGACGCCGAGGTGCTTACGAGGGTTGCTGCATCTGTCAAGGATATCATAACGAGGGAACGACAGTATGAGCAGGAGATATGTGATATAAAAGAAGAGCTTCAGAGAAATGAATCATACATTATCGAGAAGGCTTTTTATGCCCTGCTGACAGAAAGTGATCCGAAAAACGCGCTGGAGTGCTTCAAATACTACAACATATCCATTGAAATGTCGGATTTCCAGATAGCCGTGGTTCATCCGGGTAAAAGTTCGGAAAAAAATACAGTCAATGAAATCGACAGGCTTGTTTATGTGACTCACGTTAAGACGATTATCGCGGAATATATCACAAAGTACAGTAATCTTTACTGCTTTAGCGCAGATCTTGGTTCTGTCATTATTTTAAATAACGGCATTCAGGAGAATGAGTTTGTACAGATATGCGAAAACTTAAGAACCATGCTTGAAAGCGTTACAAAGAATGTTTTTTATATAGGAATAGGCAGGAGCTATAAATCCATTAAAAAGATTCATAGTTCTTTTCAGGAGGCCATGGAGGCCGTTGAATACCGGTATGTGGTTGGTATGGGGCATACGGTATGCTATTCGGAAATATGCCTCTTTGATAAATCCGAACAGGTAAGCTTTGAAGGATATTTTCAGAAAATCTCATTCTATGTACGCTCCGGTATGACAGAGGATCTGAAAAAGCAGATGCAGGAGCTTTTTGATCTGATGAGGGAAAGCGGAATATCCAAGGACGAGGCGACGGTCTTATTCATTAAGTCGTTTATGGAGGTCGTTCCGGTATTCAGAAGTGTTATCTGCAATGATCGCAGCGTGAATGAAGATGTAACCTCTGCCGTAAATAAGATCATGACAAGAGAGTCCATGGCGGAACAGCAGGAATTCATCGGCAACATGTTCATAAACATCTCAAAAAGCGTCGAGGAACAGGTCAGCGACAAGGATAAGGATGTGGTAGGCAGCGTTGTTGATTATGTGAATCTGCATTATATGGATGCGGATTTGTCGCTTTCAGCTATCGCCAGCGCATATTTTGTTAATCCCAGCTATCTGAGCAGAGTGTTTAAGGACAGAGCGGGAAAGCCTTTCAGTGATTATCTTTTTGAGATTCGTATGGAAAATGCAAAGAAGCTTCTCAGGCAGACGAGCATGAAGGCTTATGAAGTTGCCGAAAAAGTCGGGATCAATGACCCGAGTTATTTTAGTGTCTGCTTCAAAAAGTATACGGGAAAAACCATAATTCAATATAAGTCGGAAAGCTGAAAGAAGCATTTTTAAGTTGTAAATCATAGATAAAATCAGGTCATAAAATTTAATATTAATGTCATTTGAATACATCGGAATATGAAGCCTTCGCTCCTATAATAATCGTTAGATTAAGAAAGGAGCGGAGGCTTTTCAATGGTAAAACATATTATCGAAAATGTAAAAGTAACTCTGGTGGCATCACCGGTGCAGACAGGATTTCAGGATGCTACCAGAAAGGTAGAAACTGTTGGTATGTGCGTAGTTCAACTCACCGATGATCAGGGATTGACGGGTATCGGCGTAACTTATCATGAGGTCGGTGGAGAAGCCATTAAGGAGCTTATAGATAAATATTATGCACCGAAGGTAATCGGCAGAACGCCATTTGAGACAGAGGCTATATGGGAGGAGCTGTTCCATTATGCCAGAGGTGTGGGAAGAAAAGGACTTTCCTTCTGTGCTCTCAGTGCTGTAGACATAGCATTATGGGATCTTAAGGGAAAAATAGTAGGTCTTCCGTTATACAAACTCCTTGGAGGAACGGAGAATAAGATTCCGATCTATGCCAGCGGCGGATGGACATCTCACGATGATGACGCTTTAGTCGCAGAGGCTCTCGAAATGGTAGGCCGCGGCTATAAGATGATAAAACTCAAAGTCGGCGTGGAAGGTGGAAAGAACATCAAGAGAGATATCGAAAGATGCCGAAAGGTTCGTGAGGCAATCGGTCCAGATATCGGATTTATGGTAGATGCAAATAACGCGTTTCATGCAGCAGATGCCGTACGACTTGCTAACAGCATAAGAGAGTATGATATCACGCTGTTTGAGGAGCCGGTGTTCGCCGATGACATTCCCGGACTCAGAAGATTTAAAGAGGGTACGGATATTCCGTTGGGAACAGGTGAACATGAATACACGAGATATGGTGCCAGGGATCTTATCTTAGGCGGTGCGGTTGATTACCTGCAGATGGATATAACGAGATGCGGCGGCTTTACGGAGATGCTGAAGGTTGCGGCTTTATCGCAGGCATGGAATCTGGCTCTTGCACCTCACGCAATGGAAAATATTCACGCGCATTTAGTAAGTGCGATGCCGAACGGAGCGTTCCTTGAGAGACTCTTCTTATTTGAAGATATTACAGCAATGGTATATAAGGATGCGCCGATTCCTGAAAACGGAATACTTACAATTCCGGACAAGCCGGGTTTAGGACTTGAATTAAACGAAGATTTTGTAAAATTTGACTGAAAAAGGAGAAAATAAATTATGAAGATGTTCATAGGCGGTGAGCAGAGAGACTCCAGAAACGGAGAAGTTATAGAGGTTGTAAATCCGTATACGGGAAAACTGATAGATACGGTTCCGGCTGCAACAAGGGAAGACGTTGATGAGGCTATAACAAATGCTGTTGCCGGTCAGAAAGAATGGTACAAGAAAAATATCAGGGAAAGATCCGAAGTACTGAAGAAATTTGTTTCATTGATCCAGAGAGATAAGGACGAGCTTGCGAAACTGCTTTCCATGGAAACAGGTAAGCCTATAGGTGATTCATATGCGGAATTATTTGAGCTGAGTTATATTTTTGAAGGCTCTGTTGAAGTAATGAAGCATCATTACGGAAGAACGATGCCGAGAGGTACACAGCCGGGATATGATACGGACCTTCAGGTTACGGTTTACGAGCCGCTTGGAGTCATCGTATGCATAATACCGTTCAATTTCCCGCTGGCACTGTGGGCTTATAAAGCAGGACCTGCACTTATTGCCGGCAATTCCATACTGGTTAAACCGGCAAGCGTAAATCCCCTTGCTGTTACGAAGGTATGTAACCTGTTGGCAGAGGCCGGAGTTCCCGCATCATGCTGTCAGTGCGTAACGGGATCAGGTTCCAAGGTCGGTGATTGGCTTGTAGATGACAGACGTATTGCCCAGGTTAACATGACAGGAAGTGTTCAGGCAGGACTTTCCATAGCTAAGACGGCAGCTAAGTATCTTACAGATTACAAGTTTGAACTTGGCGGAAATGATCCGTTTATCGTGCTTGAAGACGCGGATATGGATCTTGCCGTAAGTGAAGCGGTAGACAGAACAAGAAATGCAGGCCAGTGCTGCAGCGGTTCAAAGCGTTTTATCATACATAATTCCAGAAAAGACGAATTTGTAAGAAGACTTATTGACGAAGTACTTGAGAAGGTAGTACCGGGAGATCCGTTAGATCCCAAGACAACTATCGGAACGTTGGTAAGCGAAGAGGCGGCAATTGGCGTTGAAAAAGAGATCGCACATACCATAGAGCAAGGCGCAAAGCTGATATACGGCGGAAAGAGGAACGGAGCGTATATGCAGCCGGCAGTGCTGGTAGACGTTACGAAGGATATGGATATCGCACGGAACATGGAAGTTTTCGGACCTGTATATCCCATAATCGGATTCGATACGATTGACGAGGCAATAGAGATCGCAGAAGCTACGGACTATGGCCTTGGCAGCGGCGTTATAACAAATGACCTTAAGAAGGCGATGAAGGTTGTACACAGCCTTCGTGCAGGCCATGTGGCTGTAAACGGAGCAGGAAGCTTCAGAGCTGTTGAACTTCCCTTCGGAGGCGGAAAGAAGAACAGCGGAAACAGCCGTGAATGCCTGTCTTCAGTACTGGAAGAGGTTATGCATGTGAAGTCAATAGTATTCCGTTATGCTATGAAGGAAGTGGACTGATATGAAAAAACTTACGGGAATTTTTCCGGCCCTCATAACTCCGTTCAAGCCGGACGGAAAGGTAAATGGGGACATGATACAAAAGCTTGTGACTATGAACCTTGAAAAAGGAGTTTCGGGCTTTTACGTAGGAGGGAGTACGGCAGAGTCATATCTGCTGTCTCCGTCCGAGAGAAAGTACGCACTTGAGGCAGTTATAGAGGCTGTAGACGGAAAGGCAGATGTAATTGCAAACATCGGACTTTTTGCGACGGAGCACAGCATGGAGCTTGCCGAGCATGCGGCAAAGGCAGGTGCGACGGCTATATCATCGGTTCCGCCATTCTATTTTCCGTTTACGATGGAGGAGTACGCAAATTATTACGTAAAAATAGCTGAAGCTACAGGTATGCCGATGATAATTTACAATATTCCCGCAATGTCCGGTGTGAAATTCACAGATGAGGATATTGAGAGACTGTTTGAAAACGATAAGATCGCGGGCATGAAACATACCAGCTTTGATCTGTTTCAGCTGCAGAGAGTTATAAGCCATTATCCGGAAAAAAATATTTTCATAGGTCATGATGAGATACTTCTTTCCGCATTTGCAGTAGGCGCAAGGGCCGCCATCGGAAGCACATTTAACTTTATGGCGGAAAAATTTATTAAGATAGCAAGTCTGGTAGATAATAACCAGATGGCAGAGGCGTTAAAGATCCAGGATGAGGCGAATGAAGTTATACATGAGTTGTGCCGCATCGGAGTGTTTAAAGGCGTTAAGGCAGCGCTTAAACTGCAGGGATATGACTGCGGAACGTGCAGAGAGCCGTTCCTGCCGCTTGCAAAAGAGGATGAAGAATCACTGAAGACAGTACTTATGAAGAACGGATGTCTTTAAAATACCGGAGGATACGAAATGGAATGTCAGGAGTGTCGGAGGATCATAGAGGAAGGAAGAACAGCTATCGGCATCGAGCTGGGATCTACAAGAATAAAAAGTGTTCTTACGGATTACAGCGGAAACGTTCTGGCGGTCGGAATCTTTTACTGGGAAAATTCCTTTGTGGATCAGATATGGACCTATAGCCTGGAGGATGCCGTAGAGGGATTGAGAAAATGTTATGCCTCCCTTAGAGACTCGGTTGAGGAAAAATACGGGATTAGATTAAAAAAGGCAGGCGCCATCGGAATAAGTGCGATGATGCACGGTTACATTGCGACAGACGGGGAAGGTCGGCAGCTGGCGCCGTTCCAGACATGGAGAAACACAAATACCCAGCAGGCTGCGGATGAACTGACGTCGTGCCTGAAATTCAATATTCCTCTCAGATGGAGCGCGGCCCATTTATATCAAAGAATTCTTGACGGCGAGGAACATGTTAAAAAAATCAGCAGTGTTTCAACTTTGTCGGGATATATACACAGATTGTTGTCGGGAGAGAATGTTATCGGCATAGGAGATGCATCCGGAATGTTTCCGATTGACTCCGGGATTCTTGACTACGATCGGGAAATGGCCGAAAAGTTTAACGAACTGACGGCATCGCATGGATTTAAAAAGAAGATTCAGGATGTTTTCCCAAAAGTGCTGAAAGCGGGAGAAAATGCGGGATACCTGACAAAAGAGGGTGCCGCGCTGCTTGATGACAAGGGACTTCTTGAAGCAGGTATTCCCATGTGTCCGCCGGAGGGAGATGCCGGAACAGGTATGGTGGCTACCGATTCTGTAAGAAAGAGAACGGGAAATGTGTCCGCCGGAACCAGTACGTTTGCAATGCTGGTCCTTGAGAAACCGTTGAAAAAATTGCATCGTGAGATTGATATGGTTACAACACCTTCAGGGTATCCGGTTGCCATGTCTCATGCTAATAACGGAACGACGGATTTAAATGCATGGGTTGAGATCTTCAGAGAGTTTTCTTCGCTTATGGGTTTCGATGCAGACAAGAACACAATGTTCGAAAAGCTTTATACAAATTCCCTTAAGGGAGATATGGATTGCGGCGGATTGCTTCCGTATGGATATTATTCCGGCGAAAATGTGACCATGATAAACGAAGGCAGACCGGTGTTCCTGCGGATGCCGGATAGTAAATTCAATCTTGCGAATTTCATGAGATCACATTTGTTTACATCCCTTGGTGCCGTAAAGCTGGGAATGGACATCCTGATGAAGGACGAGGGTGTCATAGTGGACAGGCTTATGGGACATGGCGGATTTTTCAAAACAAAAGGAGTAGGTCAGAGATATCTTTCTGCTTCTGTCGGAACCCCTGTTACAGTCTTAGACAACGCAGGCGAGGGAGGTGCGTGGGGCATAGCCCTTCTTGCGGCGTATATGGCAGTCGGGGAAAACATGAGTCTTGAGGATTACCTTGATAATAGGGTATTTTCCGAACTTGAAGGTGACACGATAACGGCAGCTCGGGAGGAATGCGAGGGATTCGAAAGATTCATGGAGAATTATCGTGCGGGGCTTGATGTTGAACGCACGGCTATAAAGTGTATGCATTGGTGAGGTAAAGGTATAAGGAAAAATCAAAATAATTGGAGGTAGGGTAGGATGTACAGAAACAACGATTTGGCAACGATAACAAAGGAAGAACTGGCAAAACGCGTAGACCAGGCGTATGTGCTTGATATAGCTTGTACGACGAAGGAAATCGATAAGCTTATAGATGAAACGGTGAAATATAAATTCGGCGCCATCTGTCTTCTTCCGTATCATACGCCGTATGTTGCTGAGAGAATCGGAGATTTCTGCAAGGAAAATAACATATGGATAAGTGCAGCTCTGAGTTTTCCGTTTGGACACTGTCTTACATCCGTGAAGATGTTTGAAGCAAAGGAAATGCTTAAGGCAGGTGCTACGCAGCTGGATCTGGCTTGCAATGCGTCATTATTAAAAGAGAAGAGATATGATGATTATCTTTACGAGCTTAAGGAACTTGCTAAGATATGCGACGATGCCGGCGCTCTTTCTAAAGCAATTATACAGGTTAATATGCTTACTGACGAGGAGATTGCCATTGCCACGAAACTTTGTATCGAAGCAGGAATAGGTCAGGTGAAATCTTCTACAGGTTTGAACTGCGGCACACGTCCGGATTTCCACGATATGGAAATCATCAAAGGCGTATTTGATGAGATGAAACCGGAAAAGACAGAGATCAAGTTCTGTACGGGAAGCCTGTTTGAGTTCTACGGATATGTTCAGGCGGGATGTACATCAATAGGAACATCCCTGGGACCTGAGGTATGCGACAAGCTTGAAGTGTACAGAAAATGGATGTATAAGTAATAAAACCAATAAATAAATAGTAGTACCCCAATTTCCCAAAATTGCCATTGATGTGAAAAGCTCGGTGGCAATTTTAATTATATTGTAAGCCTGATTCGTATCCGTCAATTAAATTGTCACGCAATTCTCGCAAATTGAAAATATTTTCAGAAAACGCTTGACAAATTGCAGAATTGGTATTACTATTAATTCATACAAAAGAAGAGAACCCACCATAGATGAAGGAAATTTATTCCTAAGCTTGATTTAGAAAGGCAAGCAAGATTGGTGAAAAGAGTTCGATCGGAGATGAATTTATTTAAAATCATTTAAATTAATTTATCTCATGTATAATCCAGTAAGGAGGTACGGTCCAACAAAAACTTAAGTAATTTCTTATAATCTAAGAAAGATGAAGGTGTAGACAATGAAATTACTGGAAATTCATTAAAGACCCGTTCGATAGGAATGAAGTACATCGAACGGGTCTTTGACTGTGCTTTTTTAGTTGAAACGGATTATGCGGTTCTTACGCCTCATAATCGAAGCAGTTTCGGGTTTTTGTATACGGGCGAACAAATTCATTGGCAATGGCAACGTGTTCCGGATGAATGCTGTAGCCGTTAAGTGCTTCCTCGCTCTCAAAGCAGGAATCCAGCATAACCTCGGTGTTCGAGCTTTTAAGAGGTGATGCGTGTACTTCTATGGATATCATTCCCGGAATCTTGCCGGCAAGGGATTCGAGCCCTGTCTTTATTCCTGCAACGATTTTTTTCTTTTCTTCTGTTGAATATTCGTCCTTAATAGTCCATAATATTATGTGCTTTACCATTTTAAATCTCCTTTGGTTAAGTATATTTCTAAAGTCAAAAAAGTTATTGCAAACAAGTGCAGCCGCATTTTGACTTTTGACACATACATCATTTTATAACAAATCACGTGATCGGGAAAGAGGGAAAATCATTGCTTACACTTGAAAAATTCGAAGAGGCGTCGGAAACAGTCAAAAAGGTTGTCAGACCTACAAATCTTATATACAGTGAATGCTTTAGCGCGCAGAGCGGCAACAGGGTTTATTTAAAACCTGAAAACATGCAGCTTACGGGCGCATATAAGCTTCGCGGCGCATACTATAAAATAAGTACACTCTCGGATGAGGAGAGAGCGAAAGGCCTTATAACCGCATCTGCGGGCAATCACGCTCAGGGCGTTGCGTACGCGGCAAAGGCATACGGTGTAAAGGCAGTAATAGTTATGCCTACCACGACACCCCTTATAAAGGTGGAAAGGACCCGCGGCTACGGAGCCGAGGTAGTTCTTTACGGAGATGTTTATGATGAGGCTTGCGAATATGCACTGAAGCTGGCAGATGAGCATGGATATACATTTATTCATCCGTTTGATGATCCTGCGGTAGCTACCGGTCAGGGAACCATCGCCATGGAAATATTCAAGGATCTTCCGCTGGTGGAATACATCCTGGTACCCATCGGCGGAGGCGGTCTTGCTGCCGGAGTTTCGACCCTGGCAAAGCTTCTTAATCCCAATATAAAGGTCATAGGTGTTGAGCCGGAGGGAGCGGCGTGCATGAAGGCTTCTCTTGAAAAAGGCGAGGTTGTTACACTTCCCGGTGTAAATACGATAGCAGACGGTACGGCGGTAAAACGTCCCGGCGAAAAGATATTTCCGTATATACAGAAGAATCTGGATGAGATAATAACAGTGGGTGATAACGAGATCATCGTTGCATTCCTCGACATGGTAGAAAACCACAAAATGATCGTCGAAAATTCGGGACTTCTGACGGTCGCTGCACTTAAGCACCTTGGATTCAAGGATAAAAAGGTGGTTTCCATACTGAGCGGAGGCAACATGGACGTCATAACCATGTCGCAGGTGGTACAGAACGGTCTTATCGCAAGAGACAGGATATTTACCATATCGGTTCTTCTTCCGGATAAGCCGGGCGAGCTAGTGAAAGTTTCGGAGATAATAGCCCGTGAAAAAGGTAATATCGTGCGTCTTGAGCACAACCAGTTCTACAGTATAAACAGGAATGCGGCCGTCGAACTTATCATCACAATGGAGTCTTACGGTACCGATCACAAAAACAGCATCATAAAGGCCATAAAGGACTCCGGATATAAGCTCAGACAGGTTGCCGGAAGGCTCTGAATATTGACAAATCGGGCCAATGAGTATATAAGTATGTTATTGAAAAACAAAGGAAATATAGATGTTTCAAAAGGAAAAGGAGATTTACTTAAATGAGAAAAGCAGATTTAGTATCAGCAGTAGCCAAGCAGTCAGGACTTTCTGCTAACAACGCAAAGCTTGCAATTGATGCGTTCATCGACATTGTTGGCACAGAGCTCAAGAATGGGGAATCTGTTCAGCTTATAGGATTTGGTACATTTGATGTTCAGGAGCGTGCTGAAAGAACAGGAAGAAACCCGCTTACAGGCGAAGAGATAACGATCAAGGCTTCCAAGTCTCCGCGTTTCAAAGCAGGAAAAGCTTTAAAGGACAAAGTGAACGGCTGATAATAAATGAGGCTTGATAAATATTTGAAGGTATCCAGACTGATAAAGCGCCGTACTGTTGCAAATGAAGCGTGCGACGCAGGAAGAGTTTCGGTTAACGGAAAGACAGCAAAGGCATCTACCGCTGTTAAAGCCGGGGATATTATAGAGATTCTTTTCGGAACAAAGGCCGTCAAAGCTGAGATACTTAATGTATGTGAGACGGTAAAAAAAGAAGAGGCTGCGCAGATGTATAAACTTCTGTAAAACGGTTGGGATTTGACATTTTTCGTTTTTGCGGCTGAATTAATATAGCAGGGATGAAGAATGGGCAAAGAGAAACGAAGCGTTAAAAGAAAAAAGCTGAATGCAACGCAAGGGGCGATGGTGGCCATATTATTTATGGTATGCGTTATATTTGCTGTATTGCTTGTGAACGGCTTCGCGCTTCGCACAAAGATATCTGATAATGAAGCGAGAATAAGTGAACTGAGCGGTCTTATAGACAGCGAGAACGAACGAAGCTCAGAAATAGATAGTATCGAAGAGTATATGCAAAGCGACGAATATCTCGAGCAGGAAGCAAAAGAGAAGCTAGGCTTTGTTAAGGACGGAGAGATAATCTTCAAAGAAAACAAGTAATAAGAAAATGAATTTGCGGCGTCGCTAATACGGACGCCGCTTTTTAACTTAATCGGATTAAAACTTCGGTGCAAGTTAAATATGGAGAAATTACATATGAATACAACGCCTTTTGCCGAAAGGCTTTATTTTTTCATAAAAGAAAAAGAATTAGTGCAACCGGGCGATAAGATCTGTGTCGGTTTATCCGGTGGCGCAGATTCCGTCTGTCTTCTTGAAACGCTCAATGCGCTTTCAAAAAGGCTCGGTATATCACTCTGTGCATTTCATGTAAATCATTGTTTAAGGGGCGAGGAGAGCGACACGGATGAGCTTTTCGCAAAGCAGCTTTGCGAGAAAAGAAATATTCCGTTTAAAGCCTTCAGATTTGATGTGAAGGCGCTTGCCGCTCAAAATAAGGAAAGCGTAGAGGAAGCGGGCAGAGGCGCAAGACGGGTGGCTGCCGCCGAATGCATGAAGGAATTCGGTGCGACCAAGACTGCCCTTGCGCATCACATGGACGACAGCGCGGAGACATTTCTCTTTAACATGGCAAGAGGGACATCTCTTTCAGGCTTAAAGGGAATATCGGCAAAGAACGGCAGTACGATAAGGCCGCTTCTCATATTCCGCAGGCGTGAGATAGAAGATGAGTTAGTGTCAAGGGGAATAAAGTGGCGCACCGACAGCAGTAATCTTACGGAGGAATATTCCAGAAACAGACTCAGACATAATGTGTTGCCTTATTTCGAGAAAAACATAAATGTCGAGAGCGTACGTCATATGTCGGAGGCTATGGGCGATATCGAAGAGGCGGATCTTATAATAAGACAGTTGGCCGCTGAGAAGGCGAATACGCTGGCGAAGAGAGAAAAAGGCGGCGTCACTATATTAAATGCCGCATCAGAGGAAAAAAACCTCATATTCGGATACATGATAACGGATGCGATCAAAACGCTGACGAAGAACATGACCGATATAAAAAGAGTTCATATAGAACAGATAAAAGGATTATTCAGGGGCGAAACGGGCCACAGTCTCGATCTGCCTTATAATATAAAAGCGGAAAAGACGTATGACGGTGTAAAGCTTTGCCTGAAGGACGCAAATAAGCATGAAATAAAAGAGGATTCACCCTGCAAAATTGAGGTCGGCAAAAGGATAATGTACGGGGGAATGAGCTTTGAATCAAGGCTTATTGATGTCTCAGAATTTGACGGAGAAGTGCCGAAAAAGAAGTATACTAAATGGTTTGATTATGATAAAATTTCAAACATGACGTGTTTAAGACACAGGCTTTCCGGCGATTATATCGTTTCTGACAGCGATGGTCATCGTAAGAAGCTGAAGCGTTATTTTACGGACGAAAAGATACCCCGGGAGGAAAGAGACAATATCGTATGTCTTGCCGACGGAAACAGGATCATATGGGTTGTAGGCGGTCGTATATCGGAGGACTGCAAGGTGAGCGGCGATACAAAACGCATATTGGAAATAAGCATACCGGACAGATGCGAGTCGGAAGATGAAAAAATTAGGGAGAATGACAGGCGTAAATAAGCAGGGTCACAGATGACTATTAGGAATTCGGAGGAAACACAGGGTGCGAAGACAATCAAGTGCATGGCTGATCTATATAATATTTTTCGTTATAATGATAGCCATTTTTGCTTTTACGGGCAGCTCGAACAACGGAGCCGTTACCGTAAGCAATACGGACTATGTAGAGATGCTTGAAGATGGGAAAATACAGAGTGCGGTCATAGAGCAGAACGAGGAGGCACCGACAGGAAGCGTAACGTTTGTTACGAAGGACGGCAGCAAGTATGAGGTTTATACTACCGACACTGCCGCAGAGGAGTCAGAGCTTCGCGATAGCGGCGTAGAATATACCGTAAATAATGTAAAGACAAGTGTCCTTAACTGGATATTGCCGATAATATCCATTATTATCGTTATTGTAATCTTGTTTAATGTCATGGGCAGAAATTCGGGAAATAGTACAAATGCCAAGATGATGAATTTCGGCAGAAGCAAGGCAAAGATGACTACCAGTGACAAACAGAAGGTTCGTTTCAGTGATGTCGCAGGTCTTGAGGAAGAAAAGCAGGAGCTGGAGGAAATAGTGGATTTCCTTAAAAATCCCGAGAAATACAGAATGATGGGCGCAAGGATACCCAAGGGCGTTCTTCTTGTGGGCTCTCCCGGAACAGGTAAAACACTTCTGGCAAAGGCTGTTGCCGGCGAGGCGGGAGTTCCTTTCTTCTCCATATCCGGTTCGGATTTTGTTGAAATGTTTGTCGGTGTAGGAGCATCCCGTGTGCGTGATCTTTTTGATGATGCAAAACGTCATCATCCCTGTATAGTGTTTATCGATGAGATAGATGCCGTTGCAAGGCGCAGAGGCACAGGAATGGGCGGCGGCCACGATGAGAGAGAGCAGACCCTTAACCAGCTCCTTGTGGAGATGGATGGATTCGGCGAAAACGAGGGTATCATCGTAATGGCGGCTACCAACAGGGTGGACATCCTCGATCCTGCCATAAGGCGTCCCGGTCGTTTCGACAGAACAGTTACCGTTGGTGTGCCCGATGTAAAGGGTCGTGAGGAGATACTTAAGGTTCATGCCAAGGATAAGCCCTTAAGCGACGACGTTGACCTGAAGCAGATAGCGCAGAATACGGCAGGATTTACCGGCGCCGATCTTGAAAATCTCATGAACGAGGCAGCCATCAGAGCGGCTGCATGCGAAAGAAAATTTATAAGCAACGACGATATAAAGGAATCATTCCTTAAGATAGGTGTCGGCAAGGAGAAGAGGAGTAAGGTCATATCCGATGAGGAAAAGAGGATCACGGCTTACCACGAGGCCGGCCACGCGATACTTTTCCATGTTCTTCCGGATATGAATCCTGTTTACACAATATCTATAATTCCGACGGGAATGGGTGCGGCCGGATACACCATGCCTCAGATGGAGAAGGACAATATCTTCCAGACCAGAGGCAGAATGCTTCAGCGCATAATTGTTGGCCTCGGAGGCAGAGCGGCGGAGGAGCTGATTTTTGACGACATAACCACCGGCGCTTCACAGGATATTAAACAGGTTACGGCAGTGGCACGGGCCATGGTAACAAAGTTCGGAATGTCGGAAAAGGTAGGTCTGATCTCATACGATGACGATTCTGATGAGGTATTCATAGGACGCGACTGGGGTCACACAAGGAGCTACAGCGAACAGACGGCATCTGAGATAGACGAAGAGGTTCACAGCATTATCATGCGTGGCTACGACAAGGCAAAGAGCCTTATAGAAGAGCACAGAGCCGTTTTGGATGAGACGGCACGTCAGCTTATAGAAAAAGAGAAGCTTTCAAGAACAGAGTTTGAAGATATATTTAAGCAATTAGAGGGAATGGAAAAATAGGGGGAGTATGGAGCAGAGAGCGTTTTTTTGTGATCAGACAGAAAATTATATGTCGCCATGCGAACCGAAAACAAATGATACCGTGACTTTCAGGTTTCGGACGGGCAGATATCAGGCTTCCGGTGTAAACTTATGTTTCATGGACAGAGCTGTTGCACTTAAATGGGATCATTGTAAGAACAATTTTGATTATTACAGCGTCGATATAAAGATTCCCGAGAACGGATTTTCGTATTATTTCGAGATAAATGCCGAGAATGAGCTGTGTTATTACGGAAAAAGGGGAACGGTATTCCGCAAAGAGGAGATTACACCTTTTGAAGTGATACCGGATTTCTCGATTCCGAAGTGGCTGCGCGGCGCGGTAATGTATCAGATATTTACCGACCGCTTTTGCAGCGGAGAAGATTCTAACGATGTTAAGGACGGCGAATACGGATATTACGGTCAGCCTGTGCGCAAGGTCGCATGGGATTCGCTGCCGACTACATTCGACATAGGAAACTTCCACGGCGGCGATATCCACGGAATAATCAAAAAGCTGGATTATCTTAAAGAGCTTGGAGTAGACGTTATCTATCTTAATCCGGTTTTTGTATCGCCATCAAATCACAAATACGATATTCAGGATTACTGGCACGTAGATCCGCATCTCGGCGTAATGACGGCATCGGATAAAGGACGTTTTGCCATTGAAAATCTGGAAGCGTCCGATGATCTTCTTGCGCAGCTGATCTCCAGGGCGCATAAAATGGGAATGAAAGTTATCCTCGACGGCGTTTTTAACCATTGCAGTCATCTCGGAAAGTGGATGGATGTAGACGGCGATTATAAAGATAAAGACGGAAATCTTACGGGAGCATATTCGAATCCCGAAAGCGATTATTCCGATTATTTTGTGTTTGAGGATGAAAATCATACGGAATACGAGTGCTGGTGGAATAATATAAATCTGCCGAAGCTTAATTATGAGGGATCCGATAAGCTTTTCGACGATATAATGCGCATAGCCGAAAAATGGGTTTCACCGCCCTTTAATGCAGATGGCTGGCGTCTTGATGTGGCGTCAGATCTGGGTCATTCTCCGGAATATAATCATATGTTCTGGCGGGAGTTCAGAAGGCATGTTAAAGAGGCTAACAAGGACGCCGTTATAATAGCGGAGCATTACGATGATGCATCGCCGTGGCTTGACGGAAGCCAGTGGGACACGGTGATGAATTACAGGGCGTTTATGGAGCCTGTGTCGTGGTTCTTCACGGGAATGGAGAAACACAGCGATTGCTACAGAGACGATCTTATAGCCAACTCGGAATCATTTGAAGCGGCGATGACGGCTCACGGAGCAGAGTTCTCCGGACAATCTCTTTTCTGCGCAATGAACCAGCTGGATAATCACGATCATTCACGCTTTATCACAAGAACAAATCACAAGACAATGAGGCTTAGTGAGGGAAATCATGCGGAAGCGGGCAGCGGGACGGATATGAACGTTTACAGACTTGCCGTTGCAATGCAGATGACGTGGCCGGGCTCACCGTGCCTTTATTACGGAGATGAGACGGCAATTCCCGGATTTACGGATCCCGATAACCGCAGAGTATATCCCTGGGGCAGCGAGGATAAAGAACTTATAGATTTTTACAAAAAGATAATACGCTTAAGAAAATCACATCCGTTTTTAAGGGATGCGTCCAACAGGGTATTGTATGCGAGAGACGGCATACTGTCTTACGCCAGATTTACTGAGGATGAGCAGATCATAGCCGTATTTTCCATGGATAACACTCCCATGGAGATCACATTGCCAATCTGGATGACGGGAAGACATGGCTATGCCCCGAAGGATTTTGTCACGAGAGAGTTTTTATGCTCTGAAAATGAGATCAGCTTTGAACCGGAAAGATATGATTTTGAAATGGGCATATTAAAACTTAACATTCCGCCGAAAAGCGCAATGTTATTTTACGGAAAATAGAAAAACAGAAACCGCGAAAGGATTTGTTCGATCCCTCCGCGGTGTTTTTTTGATTATCTGAATGTGATTACTCTTTATAGTTCTTGTATGCTTCGAATTCTTTGTATACGGAATCGTCGGGAGCCTTTGTTGCAAGGCTGACAATTATTATAAATATAAGAGCTACAACGAATCCGATTATCAGAGAATAAAGACCTGTTACTGTGCCGATGGTCTGTCCGTTTATGATAGGCAGATAATCCCAGAATACTACGGTAGCTGCGCCGGAGATGATTCCTGCAAGGGCGCCCTTAAGGTTTGTTCTCTTCCAGAAAAGGCTCATTACGACCAGGGGTCCAAAAGCTGCGCCAAGACCCGCCCATGCGTCGGAAACCAGGTTCATTATGGAACTGTTGGGATCCCATGCGATAACTATTGCAACAAGAGCAACTATTATCGTAACGACTCTGCCGTTCTTTAATATCGTTTTATCTGATGCAGTCTTGTTGATAAGACCTTTGTAAATATCCTGTGACACTGAGGATGAGCACATAAGAAGCTGTGAATCAGCCGTGGACATTATTGCCGCAAATATTCCGCAGAGGAATAATCCGCCGATAAATGCAAGCGGGAAATAGTCTATAAATACCTTCTTTATCATTTCTATGAAAACAGATTCTGTGTCAGCCGCACCTGCTGTTCCGAGAATCGTCGGAGCCAGGAATGCTCTTGCAACTACAGCCAGAACTATTGTCATAATGCTTGCCAGGATATCCCATGTTATAGCTATGGCTGCGGATTTCTTAACCTCTTTTTCTGTTCTTATTGCGAAGAAACGGATTATTATATGAGGCATTCCGCAGTAGCCTAATCCCCAGGCCAGGTTTGATATCACAGTAACTGCTTTGATCGGCTCATTGCCGTCGTAAAACAGGCTGAGGTAATGACTGCTGTCAACACCTGTCGAGCTTAATAATGATGAAAAATCTCCGGCGATAAGGGCATATGCAACTATCGGAACAATAAGGAGACCGACAAGCATAAGCATTCCCTGTACAAAGTCTGTATCGCATACGGCACGGAAACCGCCCATAAGGGTATACGCAAGTATAACTGCTGCGCCGATTATCATAGCTATATGATAGTCAAGACCGATTATGGAATTAAAGAGTTTTCCGCCTGCTGCAAGCGCCGAAGCAGTATAAACCGTGAAGAATATGGTAATAACAACTGCCGAGATGGCTTTTAAGATACTTTTTTCGTCGTGATAACGGTTTGTGAGAAATTCCGGCAGCGTCAGTGAATTTTTCGCAACTATTGTGTAAGCTCTCAAAGGCTTAGCGATAACAAGCCAGTTTATTATGGTACCGATAAGAAGACCGATGGCTATCCACGCCTGACCCGTACCCAGAGCGTATATGGAACCCGGAAGTCCCATGAGCAGCCAGCCGGACATATCAGAGGCCTGCGCCGAAAGTGCCGCAACGGCCGGCGGAAGCTGTCGGCCGCCAAGAAAATAGTCGGCAGAATCCTTTGTCTGCTTACCCGTTATTACGCCTATGATTACCATAAAGACGAGATAGATAACGAATGCAAGTAAAATAGCAACTGTAGATAAATCCATGTTTATAACTCCCTCATAAAACATAATGCGTCACACAGTTCTTTGGGAAAAGCGTGAACAGTACCGATTATAACACAGCATTCTTGTTTGACAAATAGTAAAAGCCCTATAATAGGAAGAAATTCAAATTATTTTTCCAGCATTACGCTGATAATGTTGCATCCGTCATCGGTATACTGATAATTTATCTTCCTTGCGGCGTGCTCTGCGATGGTTCGTGAAAGATCATCCATCCCGGAAAGCGGATTTACGAGACCGCCTTTCCAGCTGAAACGAAGTTCGCAGGTGCCCTTTCTTTCGGAATATTCCAGATGAAAATCTATCTTTGTTTTATCATCGAGAATAGGCAGGATCGTCTGCAGATAGACTTCTTCCAGTGCGGCTTCGATTCTGTATGTCAGATCCGGAGTGAACATCTTCTTAAGAGCTAATGTGTGAATCTCACTTATCAATCCGAGATAATCAAGTTCATCGCGGTAAAAGCTCTTTGTGATGCAATCCAGTCCGTTTATAAAGATGCGGGTTCGCTCTTTTTGCGGATTGTTGAATATCTGGTCCGGAGTGCCGTCTTCGTAGATTATTCCCTGATCCATATAAAAGATCCTTGATGAAACGGCTTTGGCAAGATGCATCTGGTGTGTGACGATGAGCATTGTCATGCCGTCCTGTGCCAGTTTGTTTATTACGGCCAGCACCTCGGATACCATAGCGGGATCCAGGGCGGATGTGGGTTCGTCAAAGAGGATTATCTCGGGCTCCATGGCCAGCGTTCTTGCTATAGCGACACGCTGTTTCTGCCCGCCCGAAAGCTGGTCGGGATATTTCAGCTCCCTTTGAGCCATTCCCACGGCGCGCAGAAGCTTCATTCCTCGTTCGTAAGCCTCGGCGCGGGAAAGCTTCAGGACTTTCATCGGAGCGTACATGACATTTTCTATTACATTCATGTGCGGATAGAGGTTGAAGCTCTGGAAGACCATTCCCATTTTCCGGCGTATAAGGTGAAGCTGACAATCCTTCGCGGTTACGTCTACGCCGTCAATGATTATTTTTCCGGATGTGGGTGTTTCAAGCCTGTTAAGACAGCGCAGGAATGTGGATTTTCCCGTTCCGGACGGTCCGATTATGGAGATGACCTCACCCTTTTCGATAGTTGTATTTACGTCCTTCAACGGAACTACGTCGGGATATTCTTTTCTTAAATGTTCAACGGAAATCATGATTTGGCTCCTCCTTCTTGATTTTCGATGGCGGCAGGCGCTGTTAAATATTTATTCGAAAGCTTTTTTTGCAGCAGCGACATCAGCGCCAGCAGAATGCAGGCTATTGCAAAATAGATAAGTGCTATGGTTATGAGGGGCACGATGGCCTCGTATGTGTTGCTTCGTATGATATCGCCCACCTTGGTAAGATCGTTGACGGCGATGTAGCCGACGATGGACGTTCCTTTCATCAGGCTTATGAGATTGCTGAAGTATCCCGGCAGCATTGTGCGGACGGCCTGGGGGAGGATTATTCCGAAAAATGTCTGATTCTTTGTAAGACCGGTGGAAAGTGCGGCCTCCCATTGACCTTTATCAACTCCGCCGATTCCGCCTTCAAAAAGCTGTGCCATATACGCACCGAATACCAGGCCGAATCCTATGATGGCAACGAGTATATTCGAAACGTTGGAGTGACCGAAAATGATATAGTAAAGGATCATCAGAATCACGACTATAGGCAGACCCTGCATAAGTCTGGAATAAATGCCGGAGATTACTTTAAGCACTTTGGAGCGAGACATTGCCATGGCGCAAAACGCCGCACCCAGCACGTTTGCAAGAGCGAAGCCGGCAATGGTGATAATAAGCGTTACAAGCAATCCCTGAAGTACCGTTACCCAGCGGTCTTCATCGATAAGTGTGCGGTAAATGCTCCGTGCGATAGAGTTGTCGGATGATGTATCCGCAGTATCACCAGAAGAGCCGTCTGTATCCTGACCGGAAGTAACAAGAGCAGGCGTGTCGTATTTATCAGCAATTACAAGGGGATAAAACGACTGCGTACAATAAAAATCAGAATAGTTTACGCTCTCTGCACGTTCTGCCGTCCATGAGATCTGACTGGCCGCAAGGTCGTATTTTCCTGTTGCAATTCCACTTAAGATGCCTGCAAAATCCACATCTTCGATTTTAAGACCATATCCGTATTCGTGGCAAAAGCCTGCTACGATGGCGATGTCGTATCCTACATTCTGATTATCTAATTTAAATGAAAAAGGTTTAAGTGTACTCGATGTTGCCATCGTCAAAATACCGTTTTCGCCCGTTTGCGGAATATCTATTGTTTCCCAGTCGTTGGGAAAGAGCCAGTACTCCTGCAGTTCTTCAAGCTTACCGCTGTCCTTAAGCGTGGCGATATATTCGTTAAACTCTTTTCTGACTGCATCGCCCTTATCGTTTTTCGGAAAGATCGCTCCCTGGTCAAATGTTGCAAACGGGACATCAAGATATCCGAGATTCGGATATTCTTCGATTAACATATAATAGCTGACAGAAGAAAAATCTGTGAAATCTATTTTTCCCTTCTCAAGAGCAAGAACTACATCCGTCATGTTGTTGTAGTACTGAATCTGCGCGTCCGGAACCTTGTTCAGGATTATGGTGTCCTGAGGCGTTCCCGTCATTACGCCGGCTGTTTTACCGGACAGCAGCGACAAGGCTTCGTCGTCTGAATCCGCCCGTGCCGTAAATGCCGTGGAAAATAAGGCACAAAGGCTCATAACGACAAGCAAAAGCACGCAGAGAATCCGGCGGAAAGAGTTTTCTATTTTGATCATTATTCGGATTCTCCTCCCTGAGTTTCGATAGCGGCAGGACCTGTCAGATATTTATTCGAAAGTTTTTTTCGCAGCAGTGACATCAGCGCCAGCAGAATACATGCTATCGCAAAATAGATAAGTGCTATGGTTATAAGGGGCACGATGGCCTCATATGTATTGCTTCGGATAATATCCCCCACCTTGGTCAGATCGTTGACGGCGATGTATCCGACAATGGACGTTCCTTTCATCAGGCTAATAAGATTGCTGAAATATCCCGGCAGCATTGTGCGGACAGCCTGGGGGAGGATTATACCGAAAAATGTCTGGTTCCTCGTAAGACCGCTGGAGAGGGCAGCCTCCCATTGACCTTTATCAACGCCGCTGATTCCGCCTTCGAAAAGCTGCGCCATATATGCGCCGAATACCAGCCCGAATCCGATAATCGCAACAAGTACGTTTGAAATGCTGGCCTGACCGAAAATAATGTAGTAAAGGATCATCAGGATTACGACTATGGGAAGACCCTGCATAAGTCGGGAATAGATGCCGGAGATCACTTTAAGCACTTTGAAGCGGGACATTGACATGGCGCAAAATGCCGCACCCAGCACATTCGCAAGAGCAAAGCCCGCCACAGTTATAATCAGCGTTACAAGAAGACCCTGAAGTACCGTTACCCAGCGATCTTCTTCGATAAGTGTGCGGTAAATGCTTCGGGCGATAGAGTTGTCGGATGATGTATCCGCAGTATCACCGGATGAGTCGTCTGTATCCGTATCAGCGGTAACAAGGGCGGGTGTATCGTATTTATCCGCGATGACCAGCGGAACGAACGTCTGTGTATAATAGAAATCAGAGAAGTTAAGGCTCTTACCGCGCTCTTCGGTCCATGAGATCTGGCAGGCGGCAAGGTCGTATCTTCCTGTCGTGATTCCACTTAAGATGCCTGAAAAGTCAACGTCCTCAATCTGAAGACCGTATCCGTATTCGCGGCAGAATCCGGCAAGGATATCCACCTCGAAGCCGACATTCTGGTTATCAATCTTAAAGGAGAATGGCTTTAAGGTGCTTGTTGTGGCAAATGTCAGAACGCCGTTTTCACCGGTCTGGGGGATATCTATAGTCTCCCAGTTGTTGGGAAAGAGCCAGTAATTCTGCATTTCTTCAAGCTTTCCGCTTTCCCGAAGAGTGGCGATATATTCGTTAAGCTTTTCTCTGATCTTATCGCTCTCAGCCGTTTTTGCGAAAACAGTTCCCACGTCGTATGTCGCAAGCGGAACATCGAGGTATCCCAGATTCGGATACTCCTGAACCAGCATATAATAATTGACTGTGGGAAGAGCGGCGAAGTCTATTTTGTCTTTTTCAAGAGCCAGAACAACGTCGGTTGCGCTGTTTAAATACTGTATCTGCGCGTCCGGAACCTTCGCCAGGATTATGGAATCCTGGGGCGTTCCTGTCATCACGCCGGCGGTTTTGCCGGATAAAAGTGACAGGGCGTCATCTTCTGAATCTGCCCGCGCGGTGACGGCAGTGGAAAATAAGGCGCAAATGCTCATGATTACGAGCAGAATTACGCAAAGCAGCCGACGGAAAGTGTTTTTTTCTTTGGTCATTAGTTTTGTCTCCAAATACATCGATGAAGTTTGGTGCAACATTATGCATTTCAATGAATACTCTTCCAGGAACCGTTCGCACTTATCTACACTTCGTTTCGGTCGGTGCTAAGCGAACTTCCACTGGAAGTTCAGCACCCTCGCGTAGCGGTACTAACCCTTATGCAGTCTAACGCCTGCAGTCGGGAAGTACCGACGCTGTGGATGTTCCTTTCAGAGCATTCATTATCATGCATTTAATATGATCGCCTCTTCTATATTACAAAATGTTTTCGAGTCATTGTATCATAAAAAAGTACATAAAAATGCACAAAAAACCGGATATCAATGGTATTATAGAAAAAGTGGATAAAAAACGGAGAAAACAGATGGAATACACAGATAAAGATGCGTTGCGGATGCCGCCGCTTTCGTTGCGGATGAAGGCTGTGGCGGAGATGGTGACAAGCGGCAGCAGAGTTGCCGACATAGGCTGCGATCACGGATATGTTTCAATATATTTATATAAAACAGGCAGATGTAAAAGCTGCATAGCGGCTGATGTGAGAAAAGGTCCTCTTGAATCGGCGAGACAAAATATAGAGTTTTACGGATGCGAAGGCGGCGTCGAGGCCCGGCTTTCGGATGGCCTTAAGAATATAGAAAAAGGCGAGGCAGACGGCATTCTCATATCGGGAATGGGAGGGAAGCTTATAATAAGTATATTGTCGGATGGTTTTGATAAAACAAATGCGGCATCGGAACTTATCCTGGAGCCCCAGTCCGACGCGGACGAGGTGCGAAGATACATCTGTGAAAACGGTTTTAATATAGAAAAGGAATCCCTTGTAGAGGAAAAAGGTAAATTTTATCCTGTCATTAAAGCAGTAAGAGATGGTAAAATACATAAGCTTGCCGAAGAAGAGTATGTATTCGGACCGTGTCTTTTGAAAAATACGGATGCTATGCTTTGGAAATATTTAAATAAGGAAAACAGACGCATAAGCGCGGTGATAGATTCTCTGGAAGCGGCGCGTTCGGAAGCGTTCGAAAAAAGAATAGAGCAATTAAAAAAGGAATTGGAGATAATAAGAAAAGCTATGTTAAGATATGAAAGAATAATTCTTGCTTCGGGATCCCCCAGAAGGCGTGAGCTTCTGGAACAGATCGGGATAAAGGCGGAGGTTCTGCCCAGCAATGCCGACGAGAATATAGAGGTTACAGAACCGAATAAGATAGTGGAAGAGCTTTCGAGGCGCAAATGCGAAAGCGTGGCAGAAGATATAA
>CAYMAY010000001.1:13950-16298 GCA_964388555.1 uncultured Lachnospiraceae bacterium | reverse complement strand
TATGTCCAAACGGGAGAGCCGCTGGATAAAGCCGGAGCCTACGGAATACAGGGCGTGTTCGCAAAATACGTGAAACGCATAAACGGAGATTATTACAATGTAGTCGGTCTGCCCGTCAGCGCGGTTTATGCAGAGCTGAAGAAGTTACTGGCAGATTCTACAAAATGAATATAATACAATGGTCTGCAAATAACCATACCAAATAACTTGCCTAAATTTCCATCTACTTCATCAGAAAAACTTGACGTAGTACGCTACGCTTGCGTTTTTCTTCTTCGTAGAATGAAAATTTATTCTGCATTCTTGGTTCAGTTGATTTTTGACCATTGTTCTAGCCGGAGTAAATTGTTTTAATAGCGAGGAATATGGCAATGAAATGCAGTGAAATAATAAAACTCATAGAAAACGAATATCCGAAAAGCTGTGCCGAGGATTGGGATAATCCCGGTCTTCTGGCAGGGGATGAGAATGCGGAGATAAAGAGCATACTTGTAGCTCTTGATGCGACGGACGAGACGACGCAGCAGGCTGTCGACGGCGGATTTGATATGCTGATCACGCATCATCCGCTTATATTCGGATCCATAAAGCAGATAAATAATAGTACGATCGTCGGGCGGCGTCTTTTAAAGCTTATCGGAAATCACGTGACATATTATGCCATGCACACGAATTTCGACGTAAGAGGAATGGCTCAGCTTAACGAAGAACAGATAGGTCTTGTAAATGCCGGGGTGCTTTCTCAAACTGGCGAGGAAAACGGTGAACCTGAGGGAATCGGCAGGGTAGGCGATCTGAAAACACCCATGGACTACAGATCGTTTGCGGGGTACGTAAAGGATTGCCTTAAGATAGAATCGGTGCGCTGTTACGGAATGTGCGACGAGGCCATAAGCCGGGTTGCCATAAGCGGCGGTTCGGGCAAGAGCGTTGTTGGCGATGCTATAAAAGCCGGTGCGCAGGTTCTTATAACGGGCGACATAGATTATCATGCGGGAATAGACGCCGCGGCGCAGGGCTTGTATATAATAGACGCGGGCCATTACGGCACGGAGAAGATATTTATGGATTATATGACGGAAAAGCTGAAGAAGCTTCTCCCGCAGTGCCGCGTAGAAAAAGCGGAGCAGAAACCGCCGTTTGAGACGTTATAGTTGCTAAAAACCACCGTAAATGTTTATATAGCAGCCGGTTATATGCTGCCGGACGGCATAGGGACATGATTCGGATTACCAACAAATTACCAATTCATGTTGAAGGTTATTTCGAAATGTGTTTAAATAAGTAGATGGTCTGACACAGCATTGCTGCGTACTCTAAAGCTTGTATCAGTGTTTTTGACCTTTTGACTATAGTATTATCATACAAATTATATAAGAACAGAGCGAGGGGAAGATGAAGAAAAAACAAATAATGGCAGTTATATTGGCAGCTGGGATTACGGTCAGCTTAGGCGGTGTAACCGCCAATAACGTAATCGCTGACTCGGGAGCAGGCACAAAAACGGAAGCAAATGATGCGAACACATCTTCTTACGAGGCTATCAAAGGTTCTAAGGATGGTGCCACACCGAGTGATGAACAGTATGTCGGTGACTTCCAGTTCACATCAGGCATTAATGTCAATGCGACAACAGCTTATTTTTGTGATTCAAGCGGAAAACCAACTGAAGAAAAAGTTAATAGCACAGGCGATAAAAAAACAAAAAAAGCTGTTACCAAGAAAGATGGCATTATCATCCAGATTCCCCAAGGCTTCAAGTATTATACAAAAGAGAAAGATGGCAGTAATACATATTACGACGTTTACGTTAAGATAACACCGCTCCAGGATATCAGCTATGATGACAGTGACTGGACGTTTAGTGTAGGTAACGTAGAAATAGACGGCGTTCAATACTTGTATTATACAATCCAGCCGAATACAAAGACAACAGGAAGTTTTAATTATGAGATTTGGCTGCAGAATGACAACACGGTTGTCAGTGATGTTGATCTGGTTGCCGGGTCATGTTTTACGGCAACTTCAGAAGGCGCAAAGCCTTATGGTGATACCGGGGCGCTCTATACAAATATACCGAAGAATAAGCTGCAATGGAATTCGACCTATTCATGCTGGGCACCAACTGACTCAAACTATAATAAAGCGAATAGATTCATTCTCGGACACGGAAGGGGTTCCGATAATCACGTAAAAGGCGGTTATGTAAGAAAATCAGGCGGTGGCGGCGCCGAGATGGTTGTCGGTTATCTTACAAAAACCGTTACGTTTAAAAACGAAGAAAATGCCCCTGCAGGTAAGCTCTCGTTTGAGACAGAAGAGGCGGCAGTAGGAAAAGTCGTCAGCGT
>CAYMAY010000001.1:0-13850 GCA_964388555.1 uncultured Lachnospiraceae bacterium | reverse complement strand
GCGACAAATGCCGATACTTATACGGTTTATTACTATGTTGTCGGTAACGAAGGCTATACAGATGTCGGCTCTGCCGAGAATCCGGAGAGTGTTACATCTACAATCAACAAAAAGGCTGTCACCGTCACACCGGACAATAAAACAAAGGTATACGGTGGAGAAGAAAAAGAGCTTACATATACTATAACAAAGGGAAATCTGATCACGGGTGATACGCTGAATGTTACACTTTCACGTGAGGCCGGTGAAGACGTAGAAGATTATACGATAACAGCAACCTTGGGAGAAAATCCGAATTATAACGTATCTGCCAATACGGGTATTTATTCTATCACTCCTAAGAAGGCGTCTGCTGCTGTAACGGCAAATAAAGACCTTGTTTACGACGGAACTCCTAAGACTCTTGTTACACCTAATTCTGTAGATGGCGGAACTGTTTATTATTCCGTTGATGGTGGTGACTTCAAAACGGACATTCCTACAGGAACAAACGCAGGTGAATATAAGGTCACATATTATGTGGCAGGTGATAAAAACCATAGTGATTCAGATAAAACTGAAGTAACTGTTAAGATCGCAGAAGCAGACATGGATGGCGTAACAGCGTCGGATTATAATGCTCCTTATGACGGGCAGTATCATACGATCTTAGTCGATGCTCCTGATGGTGCAAAGGTAACCTACTTAAATGGTGAAGGCGAATACGTTGACGAAGCTCCGACTTATAAGAATGTTGTAGACAAAGCCGAAGTTTCCTATAAGGTTGAAATGGAAAACTACGGAACAGTAACAGGAACTAAAACCGTGACCATAACCAAGAAGAGTGTTACGGCTTCTGTTACCGCAGATAATAAGGATTACGACGGAACCACAGACGCAACAGTTAATGCAACTATCGGAAAAGAGCAGGATGTAGTTGATGGAGATACAATAACCATAACCGGTTTGACAGGCAGCTTTGACACGGCTGACGCCGGCAATGGAAAAGAAGTTACAGTAAACAGCGCTGGCGCGGTTATCACAGGAGCTGATAATTACAATGTAACAATTCCGCAGACAGTAAGTGCCAATATTAATCAGATAGCTTCGACAGCTGATGTTGCACCGAAAGAGCTGACATATACGGGCGATGATCAGGTGCTTGTTGATACAGGCAATCTTATAGAAGGAACAAAAATTCATTATTCACTTGATGGTGAAAATTGGGTTGATGAGATTCCGACGGGCAATGATGCCGGTGAATATACAATTTACTACTATGTAGAAGGAGATAACAACCACTACGATCTCGGCTCGAAGGACAACCCGAAGACTGTAACAGTAACTATTGCACAGAAGTCTATCACCGGCGCAACCGTTACCCTTGGTGATGCTCTTATCTATAACGGACAGGAACAGACACAGAGTGTCTTAAAGGTTACTTTGGACGGAATAGATCTTCCTGCTGATGCTTATGAGATCATCGGAAATGTCGGAACGGATCCCGGCACCTATACAATGACGATCCGTGCAAAAGACGGCAGCAACTATAAGGATGAGATAACGTGTGAGTTTGTCATATCTCCGAAGGAAGATGACCAGCCGAAGGCGGATGATCAGCCAAAGGATGATAGCGCCGCAACCGATACCGGAAAAACGCAGACTGTCACTTCTGTAAATACAGGAGATCCGTCCGGTGTCTTTACTTATGCCGGCACAATGGTTGCTTCTCTCGGTGCGGCATTCGGAGCTTTGAAGCTTCGCAGAAAGAAAAAAGACGAAGAGTAATAAAATAACAGATAACTGAGCAGGGTGTACGATCGCGGCTGACCTTTCGGTCAGACGAGGAAAGTCCGGGCTTCATAGGGCAGGATGCCGGATAACGTCCGGCGGAGGCGACTCCCGGGAAAGTGCAACAGAGAATTACCGCCCCGCTTTGGCGGAGTAAGGGTGAAAAGGCAGTGTAAGAGACTACCGCCGTTCCGGTAACGGATTCGTGGCAGTGTAAACCCCATCCGAAGCAAGTTCAGACAGAAGGCTATGCGGCTGCCCGTCGCGCCTTCGGGTAGAACGCTTGAGGGCGCAGGTAACTGCGTTCCTAGACAGATGATCGTACACGACATAACCCGGCTTACAGCCCTGCTCAGTAGATTTATTTGACTGGAGGAACAGATAATAATGTCAGAAAACAAACTTTCTTTTGCTGATTTTGATACGGTTGATCTTGACGAAGAGCGTCAGGCTCTTGCCATAATCGACCAGACAAAGCTGCCGTCTAAGATGGAAATGCTTTATCTTACAAAACAGGAGGATATATGGGATGCAATCTATCTTCTTAAGGTAAGAGGAGCACCGGCAATAGGAGTTGCAGCGGGAATAGGAATCTATCTTGCCGCTAAAGATATAAAGGCAGACACTTTTGACGAGTTTTATGCTCAATTTAAGAAAGCATCCGATTATCTCAACTCATCAAGACCGACGGCTGTGAATCTTTCCTGGGCACTTAAAAGACAGGAACAGGTTGTACTTAATAATAAGGATAAATCCGTAAGCGATATCGTAAAGGCACTTCATGACGAGGCGATAAAGATCCGCGAAGAGGATATCGCCGTATGCCGCGCCATCGGAGAGTACGGTCTTACCCTTATAAAGGACGGTGATGGTCTTCTTACGCATTGCAACGCAGGTCGTCTTGCCGCGGTTAAATACGGTACGGCAACGGCTCCCATGTACGTAGGTCACGAGAAGGGATATAAATTCAGGATATTCGCCGATGAGACAAGGCCGCTTCTTCAGGGCGCAAGACTTACGGCTTTTGAGCTTGCCGAGGCGGGCATGGATGTAACACTTCAGTGCGACAATATGTCGGCTACAGCTATGAGAAACGGCTGGATACAGGCTGTGTTTGTAGGATGCGACAGAGTGGCCGCAAACGGAGACGCCGCAAATAAGATAGGAACATCAATGGTGGCTCTTGCCGCAAAGCGTTACGGCGTACCGTTTTATGTATGTGCACCCACATCTACCATAGATATGAACACTCCGTCGGGAAGGGATATCGTCATCGAGCAGAGAAAGCCCGATGAGGTAACGGAGATGTGGTACAAAGAGCGTATGGCTCCGAAAAACATAAATGTCTTCAATCCGGCGTTCGATGTTACAGATAATGATCTCATTACAGGAATAGTAACGGAATACGGAATAGCGAAAGCTCCTTATAAGGAGGCATTCGAAGAGATATTCCGGAGGAAAAATGGAAAATGAGCGGTGATACGATCAAGATTGACGAATTGATAAAAAAAACAGCACGGGAAAACAATGATTTCGAATCAAAAATAGCTGCTGCATTTGCGGAAGCGGATAAGGCCAATGAGGCTGATAATGCGAATATCGGAACTCTGCCGGTGTCGTTGTCCATAGAGACCGAGAACTCTATGTTAATACGCGTTGCGAATATAGGAGACAGGCTTCCTATAAAGGCAACGAAAGTGTTCTCCACAGGGAATGATATTCCGGATGCGTTGGCTGTAAGGCTTTACGCAGGAGAGAGACCATTTGCAAAAGATAATCGTCTCATAGCTGAGCTGATGCTTGACGGCATAAAAGGGCTTTCGTACGGCAGACCCGTGATAAGCATTGTCGTTGACATAGATCTCGATCGGAACATTGTAATAGAAGCTACAGATGAGGGAAGCCTTACCAGCGCAAGCGCAGACATAGGAAATGAATGGGTTCCGTCCGCTGATGAGATAGTGAATATGGTAAAGGATGCCAAGTCAAATGCCACACCTGATTCCATAAGGGTCTCAAAGGCAAGAAAACTTCATGTCGCGAAAGAAAGCCTCTGCAAAGCAGAGAACGAATACAAGAGCGCAAAAAAGAAGCTTGCGGGAGAGGATATCTTAAAGTATAGAAAATACATGAAAGAGCTTAGAGCAAGACTCAAAAAGGTAAGACCGGAGAATATGACGGATGATATCGAAAAATCCATCATGGACGCAGCGAAAAAGCTGAATGAACTGGTCTATCCGGATGAAACGAGTGACTCTGAGTGAGCATTTATGATGTAAAATAAAATTCCTTGACACAGGACCTGTCCCATGGTAAAGTGTACTTACGACATGAAACAGGTCTTTTTTTTATGCATTAAATTAAGCATGATGAAGATCTTTGTGGAAGGCGAAAAAGCACATGGAGGTGGAGCAACGTGCGAGTTCGGATTACTTTGGAATGTACGGAGTGCAAACAGCGCAACTACAACACCAAAAAAGACAAAAAGAATCATCCCGACAGGATGGAAACAAGCAAATACTGCAAATTCTGCAAAAAGCATACTTTGCACAAAGAAACAAAGTAAAATACGAGGTTATTTATGGCAGATGACGTAGTAAAGGTCAAGAAGACCGGTAATAAAAAGGCTGACGGTAAAAAGGGTTGGTTTAAACAGCTAAAGGCAGAGTTTAAGAAGATCATCTGGACCGACAAGAAGACGCTGGCGAAACAGACGGTTGCCGTTATAGTTATTTCGGCGATTCTTTGTGCGCTTATCACTTTAGTTGATTCGGGCGCTCTTGCACTCATAGAAATGATTATTTAAGGGTGAAAAAATAATGTCAGAAGCAAAATGGTATGTTGTACATACTTACTCGGGATACGAGAAAAAAGTTAAAGCCAATATTGAAAAGACCATAGAAAACAGACATCTGGAGGATCAGATCCTCGAGGTCCGCGTCCCCATGGAGGAGGTTGTCGAGGTAAAGAACGGTGCTAAAAAGCAGGTTCAGAAAAAGATGTATCCGGGATATGTTCTTCTTAATATGGTCATGAATGACGACACATGGTATGTCGTTCGAAATACCCGCGGAGTTACCGGATTTGTAGGACCGGGATCAAAGCCCGTTCCGCTTAGACCAAACGAATTAAAGAACCTTACATCCGAAAATCAGGATGAGAAGGTTGTAATGGATCTCGAGGTTGGAGATTCCGTTACTGTTATCGGCGGTGCATGGAAGGATACGGCCGGAGTTATTACGTCGGTCAACCAGGCTAAGCAGACGATAACGATCGAAGTTGAGCTTTTCGGCAGGGCAACACCGGTCGAAATAGGCTTCGCAGAAGTTAAGAAGATCGGCTGATACCGATCAGGTGGGAGGGGATTCCCGCAATTACCACAACAGGAGGTGCCAAATGGCAAAGAAAGTAACAGGCTATATTAAATTACAGATTCCGGCAGGAAAGGCCACACCTGCTCCACCAGTAGGACCGGCTTTGGGTCAGCACGGAGTAAACATTGTTCAGTTTACAAAAGAATTCAACGCAAGAACGGCAGATAAGGGAGATCTTATCATCCCGGTAGTTATCACCGTTTATGCCGACAGAAGCTTCAGCTTTATCACGAAGACTCCTCCGGCAGCAGTACTTCTTAAAAAGGCATGCAACATCAAATCGGGTTCGGGCGTTCCGAACAAGACAAAGGTCGCTACAATATCTAAGGATAAAGTACGCGAAATAGCTGAGATGAAGATGCCAGATCTCAACGCTGCAAGCGTAGAAGCGGCTATGAGCATGGTCGCAGGTACGGCAAGAAGCATGGGTATCACCGTAGAGGACTGAGGGGAGGATATTAAAAATGAAGCACGGAAAAAAATACGTTGAAGCCGCAAAAGCGGTAGAACGCACAAAATTATACGACCCGGAAGAGGCAATCAGCCTCGTTAAGAGCATTTCTTCCGCAAAGTTCGATGAAACAATAGAGACACATATCCGCACAGGCTGCGACGGACGTCATGCAGACCAGCAGATAAGAGGAGCTGTCGTTCTTCCTCACGGAACAGGTAAGACAGTTCGCGTACTCGTATTTGCAAAGGGCGCAAAGGCAGACGAAGCAACTGCAGCAGGTGCTGATTTCGTAGGCGCAGAGGAGCTTATCCCGAAGATCCAGAACGATGGATGGCTTGATTTCGACGTAGTTGTTGCAACACCTGACATGATGAGCGTTGTAGGACGTCTCGGACGTGTACTTGGACCGAAAGGTCTTATGCCGAACCCGAAGTCCGGAACGGTTACAATGGATGTTACAAAGGCTATAGCTGATATCAAAGCAGGTAAAGTTGAGTATCGTCTCGACAAGACAAACATCATCCATGTTCCAATCGGAAAGGCTTCCTTCACAGAGGAACAGCTTACGGACAACTTTAACACGCTTATGGGTGCCATCAACAAGGCAAGACCGGCAGCTGTTAAGGGACAGTTCTTAAAGAGCGTTACGCTTGCTTCAACAATGGGACCTGGCGTTAAGGTCAACACTGTTAAGCTTGCTTAATTGCCGCTTGCAATTTGACGTTGCAGATGGTATATTAGGTAACGTTATATGACTTGGTACTAAAGAGTGGGCTTGCAGCTCACTCTTTTTACGTAATTATTCGTCATGCAGAAATCGTGTTTACACGAATTTCCATATGACGGCTAATGGTCATCGAGCCGACAGGCGAGATGACATTCGTAGGTAATGGGGAGAACGATGAGCAAAAGAGAAGAGTACGAAAAAAAAGCCGAGAGCCTTATAACACCTATAATAGAGGAAAACGGCTTTGAGCTTGTAGATGTGGAATACGTAAAAGAGGGCGCGGATATGTATCTTCGCGCATATATCGATAAGCCGGGAGGAATAAACATCAACGACTGCGAAAAGGTAAGCAGGGCTTTTTCGGATATACTTGATAAAGAGGATTTTATCGATGATGCTTATATACTGGAGGTTAGCTCACCGGGCTTAGGAAGACCCATAAAAAAGCAAAAGGATTTCAAGAGAAATCTGGAAAAAGAGATAGAATTTAAAAGCTATAAAGAGATAGACGGAAACAAGGAGTTTTCCGGTATCCTTAAAAGCTATGACGAGGAGAAATTTACGGTCTTGGACGAGGAAGATCACGAAAAGACCTTTAATATAAAAGACATGGCTCTCATAAGAGAAGCCGTAGAATGGTAAACGCACAGGAGGATAGAGGAAAGAAAGATGAACACTGAATTAAAAGAAGCGTTAGACATACTTGAAAAGGAGAAAAACATAAGCAGGGAGGCTCTTATAGAGGGTATTGAGCAGTCTCTTGTGCAGGCCTGCAAGAATCACTTCGGCAAGGCGGACAACGTGATAGCCGAGGTAAACCGCGATACATACGACTTTTCGGTATATGCCAACAAGGAAGTTGTAGAGGAAGTCGAAGATCCCATCCTCCAGATGAGCCTTATGGATGCAAAGAAGATGGATGACAGGTATGAAATAGGAGATACGGTAAGGATTCCCATAGAGTCTAAATCCTTCGGAAGAATAGCTACTACAAATGCTAAAAACATCATTCTCCAGAAGATCCGCGAGGAAGAGAGAAAATCCCTTTACAACAGATATTTCGAAAAAGAGCATCAGGTTGTCAGCGGAATCGTTCAGAGAAATATGGGAAAATATATCAGTGTAAACCTCGGAAAGGTAGATGCGCTGCTTAATGAATCCGAGACTGTTCCCGGAGAGAACTTAAGACCGCAGGAGAGAGTAAAGGTCTATGTGCTTGAAGTAAGAGATACACCGAGGGGACCGAGAATTCTTGTATCAAGAAGCCATCCGGATCTTGTTAAGAAGCTTTTCGAGACCGAGGTTGCGGAGATAGCAGACGGAACCATCGAGATAAAGAGCATCGCCAGAGAGGCAGGCTCAAGAACGAAGATAGCCGTTTACAGCAACGATCCTGATGTAGATGCCGTTGGCGCATGCGTCGGCATGAACGGAATAAGAGTCGGAGCAGTTGTAGATGAGTTGAGCGGAGAAAAGGTAGATATAGTAAGCTGGGATGAGAACCCCGCGCTTCTTATAGAAAATGCCCTTTCACCTGCCAAGATCGTATCTGTACTTGCCGATCCCGATGATAAGACGGCACTTGTAATAGTTCCTGATTATCAGCTTTCACTTGCCATCGGTAAAGAGGGTCAGAACGCGAGACTTGCCGCAAAGCTTACGGGATTCAAGATTGATATAAAGAGCGAGACACAGGCCAAGGAAGCAGGAATATTCGAGGATTACTTCTCTGATGATTATGATGAGGAAGAAGAACAGTCTGACGAGAATGAAGAAGCAACCGAAGCTGATGCAGTTGAGTCTGACGATGAAGTAATTGAGTCTGACGATGAAGCTGCAGAAGACGATGATGAGGCAGTTGAGGATAATGAAGAGGTCTGGAATGACGACGTGGCCGATGAAGCCGACGAGTCTGACGAGACCGATAAGGATGCAGAAGATGAAGAGTGATGCTTCAGGCAGTTCGGTAAGAAAAGTTCCCATGAGGACGTGCTGCGGATGCAGAGAATCATTTCCGAAAAAAGAGCTTATAAGAATAGTTCGTACGAGCGACGGGACGGCTCAGGTCGATCTTAAGGGAAAGGCAAACGGCAGAGGAGCATATATCTGCAAGAATGTCTCCTGTCTCGAAAAAGCCCGTAAAACCGGAAGCCTGGAACGTTCGCTGGGAATAAAAATATCGCAGGAGATTTTTGACAGACTGAAAACGGAGCTTGAAGAAAATGAAGTCTGATAAGGCATCGTCTTACATTGGATTCGCGATGAAATCCGGGAAGCTTGTATCGGGAGAATTTTCGGTAGAGAAGGCAGTCAAGGAAGGAAAAGCCCAGGTTGTCATAATAGCTGAGGATGCATCGGAGAATACAAAAAAAGGATTAAAAAATATGTGCGACTACTACGGAGTAAAATCCGTTGAGCTCAAAAGCAAAGAGGAGCTGGGTCACATCATAGGCAAGGAATACAGAGCGTGTGCGGCAATAAATGACAGGGGGCTCGCAGATGCGCTGATAAGATCGATTTAAGAGAAGCTATATAAAAGGATAAGGTACCGAGTACATGGATGAAAACAAAGAGATAAACAAAAACCCAGAGGAAGAGGCAAAACAGCCTGCAAAAAAGAAAAAATATATTCAGGTCTTCAGACCGCAGAATGCTTCCAGTAAAGAGGGAAAGACCTTTACGAAGCAGGGTCAGACTGTTCAGCAGGAAAGAAAAGCAAAGGAAGCTGCGGCAGCAAAAGCGGCTGTCAAAAAGCAGACACCCCATCCGGCTGCAAAAAAAACCGCGGAAGAGGCTGTACAGCCCGCCAAGGCGGAAAATACTGCAGCAGAAAAAACAGCTGCACAGAAGCCTGCTGCAGAGAAAGCTCCGGAAGCTGTTAAGGAAGTTAAGCCGGCAGAGAGTGTAAAGGCAGATGCTAAGGACACGGCTGCAAAAGAGGCAGCTCAGCCTGTAGAGAAAAAGAGACCTGAGAGCATAGAAGTAAAGGTTGTGATCAAGTCTTCGGCCGCAAGAAATGCGGCTCAGGCAGAAGCCAGGGCGAAGAGCGCAGCGTCGCGTGAGAGAACGGAAAGATCTGACAGACCGGCTCGTTCATATCAGAACGGAAATTCAGACAGAAGATCCTCATTTGGATCATCGGATAGAGGACCCCGCGGTGACAGATCCGGAGCGGACAGAAACAGAGCAGGTGCTGACAGAACAAAGAGCTTCGGCGACAGAAACAGAACCGGCGCAGATAGACCAAGAAGCTTTGGCGACAGAAATTCTCAGGGCGCAAGGAATTTTGGCGATAAGGACAGAAATGAGACAAGACAGCCAAGAGACAGCCGCCGCACCAGCAGACCGGCTCCCGCAGCTATGGATATTTCCGTTAAGAGACCGGCCAGGGATACAAGCCATAAAGAGAAAGATAAAAATAAAGATCAGTTAAGAAAGAACAAGTTCGCAGACGACAGAGGAAGCGGCTCAAACAGACCTAATCAGGGCAGAAAGCACATGAATTCCGTTCCGAAGGCGCTTCAGAAAGTACAGCATAAGCAGCCAGAGGAGAAGAAGGTTGAGACTGTTAAGGAGATCACCATCCCCGAGACATTAACAGTCCGCGAGCTTGCCGATAAGATGAAGATGCAGCCATCTGCAATCGTTAAAAAGCTCTTCCTTGAGGGAACGATGCTTACGGTCAATCAGGAGATCGATTACGAAACAGCGGCCGAGATAGCACTGGGATTCGACATAATCGCAAACGAGGAAGAGAAGGTCGACGTTATAGAAGAGCTTCTTAAAGAGGACGACGACAACGAGGAGAAGATGATTCCAAGACCTCCTGTTGTCTGCGTAATGGGTCACGTCGATCACGGAAAAACTTCTCTCCTTGATGCCATCCGTGATGCTCACGTTACCGATCGCGAGGCCGGCGGAATCACACAGCACATCGGTGCATATGTTGTAAGCATAAACGGACAGAAGATCACATTCCTGGATACACCGGGTCATGAGGCATTTACGGCAATGCGTATGCGCGGAGCCAATTCCACCGATATAGCAATCCTGGTTGTTGCGGCGGACGATGGTGTTATGCCCCAGACTGTTGAGGCTATAAACCATGCCAAGGCTGCCGGAGTTGAGATAATCGTTGCTATCAACAAGATAGATAAGCCCGGCGCAAACATAGAAAGAGTTAAACAGGAGCTTACGGAGTACGAGCTTATCCCAGAGGATTGGGGCGGCAGCACCGTATTTGTACCTGTTTCGGCAAAGACAAAAGAGGGTATCGACAACCTTCTCGAGATGATACTTCTTACCGCAGAGGTTCTGGAGCTTAAGGCAGATCCCGACAGACGCGCAAGAGGTCTTGTTCTGGAGGCTAAGCTTGATAAGGGAAAAGGACCCGTTGCCAATATCCTTGTTCAGAAGGGAACATTAAGACTCGGAGATTATATCGCGGCAGGCGCATGCTCCGGTAAAGTAAGAGCCATGATGGATGAGAATTCCAGAAAGCTTAAAGAAGCCGGCCCTTCTACTCCTGTAGAGGTACTCGGTCTTAGTGATGTTCCGAATGCCGGTGAGATACTCGTATCAACCGATACTGATAAAGAGGCTAAGAACTTTGCCGCAACATTTGTATCCGAGAATAAGAACAAGCTTCTTGCAGATACAAAGGCCAAGATGTCCCTTGATGATCTGTTCAATCAGATACAGGAGGGCAACCTTAAAGAGCTTAATATACTTGTTAAGGCTGATGTACAGGGTTCTGTTGAGGCCGTTAAGCAGTCACTTTTGAAGCTTTCGAATGAAGAAGTAGTAGTTAAGATAATCCACGGCGGTGTCGGTGCCATAAACGAGTCCGACGTCGTTCTGGCAGCAGCATCTAATGCGATAATCATCGGCTTCAATGTGCGTCCGGATTCTACGGCAAAAGCAACTGCGGAGCACGAAGGCGTAGATGTTCGTCTGTACAAGGTAATATATCAGGCCATCGAAGACGTGGAAGCCGCTATGAAGGGAATGCTGGATCCGGTATACGAGGAGAAGGTTATCGGACACGCAGAGATCCGTCAGATATTCAAGGCCTCCGGTGTCGGAAACATTGCCGGAAGTTATGTTCTGGACGGAAACTTCATTCGCGACTGCAAGGTGCGCATAACGAGAGAAGACAAACTCATTTACGAGGGTGCTCTTGCGTCGCTTAAGAGATTTAAGGACGACGTTAAGGAAGTACGTGCCGGATATGAGTGCGGTCTTGTATTTGAAGATTTCAACGACATACAGGAGCTTGATCAGGTAGAAGCATATACCATGGTCGAGGTTGCAAGATAAAACGGAGAAACGATGAGAAAAAACAGCGTTAAGCACGTTCGTATAAATCAGGCGGTGCAGCGTGAGATAGGAAATATCTTAAGGAGTGAGGTCAAGGATCCCAGAATAGGGATAATGACCTCGGTCACTGCTGTGGATGTGGCAACGGATCTTAAAACCTGCAAGGTTTATGTCAGCGTGCTGGGAGATGAGACGGTAAGAGAGGAAACGAAGATCGCCCTGGACAAAGCCGAGGGCTTTATCAGAAGATCCCTTGCCCAGAATTTAAACTTAAGAAATACACCGAAGCTGACATTTATAATGGACGATTCCATAGAATACGGCGTTAATATGTCGGGAATGATAGATAGGGTTATAAAGCATGACGAAGAATCCGAAAGAGAAACCGAAGATTGATATAGGCGGCCTTCTTGAAGGCGTAAAAAACGTTGCCATAGCCGGTCATGTTAGCCCGGACGGTGACTGCATAGGCTCATGTCTCGGATTATATACGTATATAACCGAAAATTTTCCCGAGGTAAATGCCGATGTCTATATGCAGGAGCTTCCGGAAATATACAGATTCATAAACGGTGTCGATAAGATAATAAGCTGCTGCAGGAAAGAAAATGCGGGAAAATACGATGCGATCATCCTGCTTGATATAAGCAGTTACGATCGCATAGGTGTTGCATTTCCAATATTTGACAATATTGAGAAGACGATATGCCTCGATCATCACAGGACAAACAACGGCACGTATACGTATTTTTATAACGATCCCGATGCAAGCTCCACCAGTGAGGTTCTATACAGATTTCTTGATCCCGAAAAAATATCGAAGAAATGTGCGGAAGCTATCTATATGGGAATCGTCCACGATACCGGCGTGTTCAGATATCAATCCACATCGCCGGAGACTATGAGGACGGCTGCCGCCCTTATGGAAAAAGGCATAGATTTCTCGAGAATAGTCGACGAGACATTTTACGAGAAGACCCATACACAGCAGGTTATTCTCGGACGCATTTTAGACAGGAGCCAATTGTATCTCGACGGAAGGCTCATTATCGGGACGGTATCGAGAAAAGAGCGTACGGAGCTTAAGCTCAAGGCCAGTGATCTGGACGGAATAGTCAGTCAGCTCAGAAATACCATAGGCGTTGAGGTATCGGTTCTGCTTTACGAGCTGGACAACGGCGAATTCAAGGCAAGCTTCAGATCGAGAGATTACGTGGACGTAAGCGACATATGCGCCGGATTTGGCGGCGGCGGTCATATACGTGCCGCAGGCTGTAAGATGCGAGGCGATGTCGACGAAATAGCGCAGAACATCGTTAAGCTCGTAGAAGAAAAAATGGCGGTACAGCCTTCATGAACGGTATCTTAAATATTTACAAAGAAGCGGGATATACGTCCTTCGACGTTGTTGCAAAGCTTAGGGGCATACTGAAGTTCAGGAAAATCGGTCATACCGGCACACTTGATCCGGCGGCGACAGGAGTTCTGCCGGTATGCATAGGAAAAGCCACGAAGCTTTGTGAGCTTTTAACAGACGAGACTAAGACATACGAGGCAGTTCTGCTCTTGGGTGTAAGAACGGACACCCTTGATATGCAGGGAGAGATCCTAGATAAGAATGATGTCTATTGTACGGCCGACGAGGCTGAAAGATGCGTCATGTCGTTTGTGGGAGAACAGGAGCAGATACCGCCGATGTATTCCGCAATAAAGATCAACGGCAAAAAGCTTTATGAGCTTGCCCGCAAGGGTATAAGCGTAGAGAGAAAGCCGCGGAAGGTCTGCTTCTATGAGATAAAGATACTTGATATCGATATGCCGCGGATAAGATTTTCCGTTACCTGCTCAAAGGGGACATATATAAGATCCCTTTGTGCAGATATCGGTGATAAGCTGGGCTGCGGCGGATGTATGGAAAGCCTGATAAGGACACGCACCGGCGGATTTTGCATCGAAAATGCGTATAAATTGAGCGAAATAGAGGAGTTTGTAAATAAAAATGAGCTTGATAAGGCTCTTATATGCACGGATCGTGTTTTCGAGAAATATCCGCGGGTGGAATCAACGGCGCAGTACGACAAAACCGTTCACAACGGCGGAAAATTGCCGGCTGAGGGCTGTATTTTTGAGCACACTTTTGATGGCGATGGTGTCACGAGGGTGCGCATGTATGATTCAGATGGAATTTTTATCGGAATATACGGAT